>JAQTNZ010000198.1 GCA_028713595.1 Methylovulum sp.
CTACTTTCATACCCTGCCGGAAAAAACCCGCCAGCTCGGTGACTTGCCTAGCATCACGCGCAAAGGCACGGTCACCGATAATGGTGCTGATCCCGCAATCCACATCCAACACGGGCGCGAAACTAAAATCCACCCCCACCGCCAACAATTCCGCCGCCATCAGCCAACCCGCCGATTGAGCCAACAACGGATGTTGCGCGAAACGGGCGGCGGGCGGCAGACGAATGAAACCTTCCTTAAACCGTTGTACCCTACCCCCTTCTTGGTCAACCGCAATCAGGATATCGCCGGCCCGCGCCGCCCTGATACTGCGGATAAGCGCGGCCACTTGCGCGGAGTCTTGGAAGTTGCGCGAGAACAGGATAACCGCTCCGGTATTAGGGTGCTTAATCAGCTCCTGTTCAAGCGGGGTCAATTCCAAGCCGGCAATGTCGAGCATCACCGGGCCGAGAGCGAGAAGTTTTGTCATAATATTCAGGTTTCTAACGTGTTGTGTAATGGATAAAGCCTATGGTTTTAAAAAGGGGAAGCACTTAAGCCAGCCATATAATAACAGGATCTTAGAGGCATTTATAATCAGAGTATAGCAAGCCATCTAGCACACTATAGCGCTTAACTGTAGCCGCACAAGCACTCGCCAACTTTAGCTTCGCCCTTGACAAAATAACTATTGCCAGTTGTTTGTTTGGCGGCTTTTTTCGCGTTGGCCGCCAAGTCGGCAATCTCCACATGCGATTGGCATTGGCCTGTCATATCGGGGGCGACAATGCCCACCGACAAACTGATCAGCGGGAAGAAGCACGGTGAACCGGCGCGGTCTTCGGCATAAATACCGCCTTCGGCAACGTCTTCAGAGCGATAATAATGCGGCACTTGGCTGGCAAAACGTGCCAACACTGCTTGGCAACAATGCAGCCAATCATCACAAGTAAATACGACAATAAAATCATCGCCACCAATGTGTCCAATCAAGCCACAACTATCCCCAACCTGTTGCCGCAAGGTATCGGCCACGGCCTTAATGATATTATCACCTGCATTGTAACCGTACACATCGTTAAAAGGCTTGAAATTGTCCAAGTCAAAATAACAAACCGCAAAGGGTTGCCTTACCGCCAACAAGCGGTTGATGTAATCATTGACAGGGACACTGCCGGGCAATAATGTCAACGGGTTGGCATGTTGCGCATAATGGATTTGTTGGCGGGTGATCTCTTCCAGCAAGCCCCATACTGTACCAATGCCGACATAATTGCCGTTATCGGTGACCATAAAGGCTTTGTCATGGCTGATAGTGGAGGTAAGTTGCTGGCTGACCCATTCCAACGGGGTATTTTGCTCAAAGCTTAACGGCAGCTTGTCAACAAACAGCTGCACGGGCTTTTTGCCTTACAATTCCAAGCCATAGCGGCTGGAAAACAGCGTGGCAAAAAAATGGTCGCGCTGGATGATCCCAGTGGGCCTGTTATCATCCACCAACGGTAAAAAACTTAAATCCTTATAGGTTTGAAACCATTCCAGCACTTCGGTAATTGGCGTGGCTGATGGCAATGGCCTGGTTTTTTTGGCAATGTGCGCAGCAGTAACCGTTGGTAACGGACGGGCCCGCATATACCATGCCTCACCCGTGTGCAACAGCCCAATATCCAGCTCCCTTAAAGGGGTGGCGGTGGGTTTGGCAAAATAAAAACCTTGGGCATAACAAATACCCAGTTTTTTCACGGCCTTAAACTCTTCTTCCGTCTCAACCCCTTCGGCAATCACTTGGCAACCTATAGAACTGGCTACTGTTTGGATGGAACGCACAAAATTAAGCTTGACCTCATCCTGATGCAGGTCGGCAATGAAATGCTTGTCGATTTTTACATAATCGGGCTGAATTTCTGTCCATAGCCTAAGGCCGGAATAACCTGACCCCAAATCATCCAACGCTATCTGAAAGCCCATGTCACGGCAATGTTTGACCATATCACGCATGTGCAGATAATTGTCAGTGACCTGATGCTCTGTGATTTCAATGACCACCGAACTGGGCGTAAGACCCAATTGGCTTTGGAAATGGCTGGCGATGGTCTGTTTAAAATCAGGATGCAACAACACCGCAGGGCTGACATTGATAAACAGCTTTTCAGGAATATCCAGGCCAGCATAATGTTTCAGGCTGATTTCACGCGACAGGTATTCGAGCTTGTTGCTTAAATTGATTTGGTCAGCTGTAGTGAACAGCACAAACGGCGTGTATAAAGGACTGTCCGAAGGCCCTCGGATCAAGGCCTCATAGCCGATGATTTTTTTGTGTACAATCGACACAACAGGCTGAAAATAAGGTGTCAGCGTCTCATCTTCAAGAATTTTGATTAATTCATCATGTAAGGCGGACATCTGATTTTTCACTAAATGGCGAAAGCGATGAGGATAGGCTTTAAGAGAGGCCATACTTTTTATTTTTAGGCGGGACAAAGAACGACCTAGGAATTAAAAAAACCTAAAAATTAACCCCTTGCAGTATAGGTTTTGTTTACGGCAATAGCAAGCAACCGCCACACTATTTCATAAGATTTGCCAACCGCATCACAGTTATTGCTGAAAATAGCCTATTTGCAAAAAACACATCCCTAGGTATGCAAGACATTATCCCACAGGTGTTTTCACACCATACCTCGGACAGTTTTGTAGGCGTGCATGATATGGCATTGCAGCCCTGCATTTGATCTAAATTTGATTTAAATGCCATCAGTGCCATTGTAAGCTTATCCGCTGGCCGCACTTCCCGCAAAAAAACCAAAAATTTTAAAAATAAAACTCGTGTTTCATAAGCACATGTTCGGGTACTGTAAGGCAACGTTAGGCGATTTTTCTCAACACTGCATCCAGCCACGATACCGGCAAAATACGTTTCAAAAAAGCGAGCAGATAAGTCGGCACGGTGACGTAATAACGGATTTTAGGCCGTTTGGCTTCCAAGGCATGGGCAACTTTTTCGGCAACGGCTTTGGCAGGCAAGGTAAACGGCGCCGCCGCCCCTTGTTTTTGCAAACGCCCCGCCATCGCCTGATAAGTGGCCTGATGATAACTTTGGCTGGGATCTATGTTTTGTTGATACAGCGCGAAAGCGTTCTTTCTGAAATCACTGAGGATGGGGCCAGGTTCTATCAGCGAAATATGGATGTGGGTGCCATACAGCTCCAAGCGCAAGGTGTCCGCCAACCCTTCCAAAGCAAATTTGCTGGCGTTGTAAGCCCCCCGATAACTCATCGCGACCAGCCCTAAAATAGAACTGTTATAAATGATACGCCCGTGTCCTTGTGCCCGCATCACCGGAATCACTAAATTAGTCAGCTCATGCGTACCGAACACATTGGTTTCAAACTGGTGGCGCAAAACGTCCCGGCTGAGGTCTTCAACCGCGCCTGGCTGCCCAAAAGCGGCGTTATTAAACAAAGCATCCAAGCGGCCGCCAGTCATCGCCAAAACAGTGCTGACCGCTTGGCGGATGCTTTGGCTATCGGCCAAATCCAATTGTACGGTGCTAACCCCCTCCGCAGCCAGACGGGCGACATCTTCGGGTTTTCTGGCCGCCGCAATCACCTGATGTCCGCGTTGTTGCAAGAGCTGGGCAGTAGCATAGCCAATACCGCTGGAACAGCCCGTAATCAGTATGGTTTTTGCTGCGTTTGCCATTATTTGCCTAATTCTTGCTCATTGAAATAAAAGCTTTTGGTGTTGCTGCAATCAACCAGGAACACCAATAGGTCTTTGCCGGATTTTTCGTTCAGCTCGGATGATTCGACACGGTTGCATTCGCCCGTAGCCAAGGCTTTTTTGGCGGCGACACCACGTAGGCGCTCAATGTCCACCAACCGATCTTCAAAACGCTTGACTAAAGGCAATAAATTTTCCGGCTCGTAGGGGGGAATGGCATAAGCGGAAAAATCATGTGGACTGGCTTTTATCAGCTCCTGGTTCGCTTTGCTGGCATTGAATATTTGCTGTTTGCGCAAGGCTTCTTGCTGTTGCTTAAGCTGGGCTTGCTCTTGCTTTTCTTGTTGTTCTTTTAACCGTTGTAGTTCGGTTTTTTTTTCTTCATCCAAATCGATCGTGATCCCGGTTTTAAGATCAATCTGGATATTGTTGTACCCGGCTGCACAGGGAGTGGAACGATAGACTTTATTGCCGGAGGCATCGGTGCATTTATAGACTTCAGCGGCGGCATCCAAAGCAAATAAGCTGGTCAATATAAATAATAGGCGTTTCATTTTTTCTCGGCTGGTTAATTTCAATCGGTAACGCTGGCAATCGTTATTCTACAGTGACCGATTTGGCAAGGTTTCTGGGCTGGTCAACATCGGTGCCTTTCAGCACTGCCACATGATAAGACAAAAGTTGCAAGGGTATGGTATACAGTATAGGTGAAATTTCATTGCCCACTTGTGGCACTTTAATGATTTGGATATTTTCATCCACGGCCTGGACTAAGGTTTCATCCATAAAGACAATCAGTTGGCCGCCCCGTGCGCTGACTTCCTGCATATTGGACTTAAGCTTTTCCAAAAGGCTATTGTTGGGAGCCACGGTAATCACCGGCATATCCGCATCGATCAAAGCCAAAGGCCCATGCTTAAGCTCCCCGGCCGGATAAGCTTCGGCGTGTATATAAGAAATTTCCTTCAATTTCAATGCTCCTTCCATCGCTATCGGGTAATGCGCACCACGACCCAAAAACAAGGCATGGTCTTTTTCGGCGAATTGTTCCGACAACAGCTTGATAGTATCATCCAACTGCAAAACATTTTCAATGGCTTGCGGCAAACCGAACAATTGGTCGCTGATGCTGTGTTCCATCTCCGCAGTCAATTGGAAACGCCTGCCAATGGCGATCACCAACAGCATCAGCGTCGCCAACTGGGTCGTAAACGCCTTGGTTGAAGCCACACCAATCTCTGGCCCGGCACGGGTGATCAGCACCAAATCAGATTCCCTGACCAAAGAACTTTCCGGCACATTGCAAATGCTTAAGGAATGCTTTGCACCCAATTTTTTCGCTTCCTGCAAAGCCGCCAAGGTATCGGCGGTTTCACCCGACTGGGAAATGGTGATGACCAGCGTGTCTGCCGCCAAGACCGGTTTCCGGTAACGGAACTCGCTGGCGACTTCCACTTGGCAAGGCACCCGCGCCAATTCCTCAAACCAATAACGCGCCACCAGACCGGCATGGTAACTGGTCCCGCACGCCAAAATTTGCACGGCCTTAACCGTATCAAACACCGCCGCCGCATTATGCCCAAAGGCATTATCTTGCAACCGCCTGCTGATAAAGCGCCCTTCCAAGGTTTGGGCAATGGCAAACGGCTGCTCATAAATCTCTTTGAGCATATAATGGCGATAGTTGCCCTTATCGACTGCATCGGGGCTAAGGCAGCTTTCTTTAATGGGGCGGCTGACCAACTGGTCTTGGGCATCGTAAATCTCGACCGAATCCAAATGCAAGGCAGCAATATCGCCTTCTTCGAGAAAAATAAACCGTTGCGTCACCGGCAATAAGGCCGCAACATCGGAAGCGATGAAATACTCACCGATACCCACGCCTATAACCAAGGGGCTGCCTTTACGGCAAGCGACCAACACATCCGGCTCATCGGCATAGATAATCCCCAAAGCATAAGCCCCCGCCAGGT
>JAQTNZ010000199.1:0-1941 GCA_028713595.1 Methylovulum sp.
GGTTTTGAAAGTTGGCGGGATATAAAGCGAATAGTTACCGACAAAAAGCATCAACCGTAGAGACGTTGCACCGCAACGTCTTATCACCTGCCAGCCCTAAACGTAAACAATAGTCGCACCTTACATAGGCTAAGACGTTGCGGTGTAACGTCTCTACAAAAGCATGTACCCACACCCACAAGGACGTAAAGGGCATAAATCATCGTCATTAAGTTAAGGGCAGTGACATGGCATGTGGGAACGAGAAAATGCACCTTACCGCGTTAAAGGAAAGGGGACTTTACGGTTTTTTTTGGTAAAGACCAAAGGCGGCGTTTGCCACCGCTATCTTGGCTTTTAGGCTAAAACACTTAAAAAGTGTTTAACCCGTATTGCCAACCTGGATTTTTTATGAAATTTTTTCATTAATTATCAATATTTTATTTTTATAATATTGATTTTGCGAGGTATTGACTTTTTTATTGGTAATAATTAGTTTTATAGCAGTTTTATTTGGTATATAGTCCATAAGCGGTTTTAGACGTTACACCCCAGGCCTGCATGTTATAACCAATTAACCACACAACGGAGCAAAAATGAACACACTACACATTAAATCAGCATTATTGTTGGGCATTTGTCTTAATTGCCCAACCGCACTGGCAGATTGGATTGCCGCAGCGGGGACTGAAGGCTTTCAGGTTATTGTAAAAAACACAAAACCCATCGTAGCCACTTATCAAGGCAATTCCGCAGGTTATAGCAACGACCTCTACCTGATGCTGGATGGTTCCGGCCAGCCCGGTGATGATGGCGATTTGACCAATGATAAGTTTATTTTCAATAACCATGCCGATGCCGTTGGCAATAAGGTGACGTTAGGCTCTTTCCCGATTGGCAGCGAACTGATTTTCAGGCTGCATGTTAATGATACAGGTGATGATTTCTTTACCGGAGCGGCAGGACGCAATCCTGACAACCATACCCACGCCCGTGTCCAAGCCAATTGGACAAAAAAAGACACGTTGGTCAGTTTTGAGGATTTATTTGGCGGTTCCTACGATTATAATGACTTAAGCTTCTCTTTCACCAATGTCCGTTCCCAAGGTGTCACCAGCATAGATAGCGCACAAATAGCACCGACAATTGTCAAGTTAGGCGATAGCATCACTGTTTCCGCAGTCATTTCAGGCGATGTCAGCAACATTGGTGACGTGGCGTTTATGTTAGGCGACACCAAACTGACCAGCCTGACCGACTCGGATGGTGACGGTACTTGGACGGGGCAATATACCGTTACCGAAACGCCCGGCTACCAAGCAACAACAAAAATCTATGCAAAAGACACCAAAGGTAAGGTGCTTGCCAAATGGCCCGGATTTACGGTTACACCCTAACGCAGTAAAGAGTATTCCGTGGGCGTGAGTGCTAGAGCAATACGCCGGATGATTGAAATCCAACAGCCGCGTAGGTCGGGCGGGCTGTTTCTGCCTGACATTTCAACAGGTTGAAACAGCCAGTGCCGGACAACACCCGCATAACCCCCTAAGCTTTCCTTATAGTGGCGGTGGGGTGTCGGGCAGAAACAGCCTCTTTCACCGTCTCGATAGCGTAATGCGCCGGATGACTGAAATCCAACAGGCGGTGCAATACGGCTATCGCCTATGAACCCTGCGGTATACGTCTTACCGCGTTTGCCACCGTTTCGATGCAACATCTATTATCACATGGCCTTACTCTACAATTTCAGATGCAGGCTCTTCTTTAATGTACTTTTGAACTAATTCTTCGTAATCACGCACCATTGCGCCCATTGAGGATTTATGTTCGTTCATAAATCTAGCATAATTTATGTCATCGCCTACCTCTCGTAAAAAATCTTCTAATGAAGTAGATGCCAGGAATATGTCAAATGACTTCGTCATAGAAACATTTGTGTCATCGATATAGTTGTGGCGTAAA
>JAQTNZ010000199.1:1951-5671 GCA_028713595.1 Methylovulum sp.
ATTAAGGCCTCGCGTGAGAATCGCTGTATTTGAGTTTTTCGTAACTTCTGTTGCTGTTCCGAAATGATACCCTCAAAATTTTCCGGCTGGATTTTCTGGATAATTGCTTCGCTGTACTCTCGTAATACCAAAGTCACTTGTCGTAAATCACCTATCTGAACTCCTAGATCCGCAAGCACAGCATCCGACTTCGTTCTTGAAAGAAAATCAGCAAAAAGCCCAGCCCATTGGTCGCGAAGCCAAGTTGCAATATCATCGAATTTTTCGAAGCCACGAATAAAGTTGTTCCGACGTTGAGCTAGTATTTCATCAAGTAAAAGGAATATATTTGTGCTGTCAACATAAGCATAACTGATTGTTGAGTTTTCACGATTTCGTTTAAAAGTTTGGTATTCGGCCAGAACGTTTTTATCTACAAAGATGAATATGGGGACATCGCGCTCTCTAGCGGTTTCGTATTCTTTGCGTGTTATGGAATTGAATCGTTTGTATGTTTCCTCGCAATCAATTGGTATTTGTTTAGCAGTATCTGAAGTAGCACTACCGTAACGCCCTCCAATAATAAGGACAAGTATGTGGCAATTTTGAATCTCCTGATAACAAGATTCATCTAATGGTTGGTCATGACGAAATGCAATGTCGCCACTCTCGAAAAGTACCGCTTCGTAGCCTAAAGAATCAATAAATGCTTCGAGACTTGCGCGAATATGCTTTAAATCGTAGTAGGTGGAGCTAACGAATATTCTAGGTCGTGCCATTTAGTATTTGCCCTGCTTTGTAGAAACTAAAATTTTTAATAGTTCTTTTGTATTTAACATCGAGGTAAGACGCAAGCATAAGCGTATTGCGCCCCATGATGGTGATACAACACCTTTCAACCGTGCATCGCCATAGTCAATACTACCACAACCAAAGCTATTCAGAGCCTATAACCGCCACCCCATCACCCGCCAACGCGTCCAGTTGTTTCCAGCGGTTGAAGATAATACAAAACAGTTCCGCCGTTTTTTCCGCGTCATACAAGGCCGAGTGGGCTTTTTCGTTATCCCAGTCTATGCCGGCGGCTTGGGCGATTTTGGCCAATACGGTTTGCTGGTAGACGAGACCGCCTAGGGTGGCGGTGTCAAACGAGCTGAACGGGTGGAAGGGGCTGCGTTTGATGCGGGTGCGGGCAATGGCGGCGTTTAAAAAGCCGATGTCAAAGGCGGGGTTATGCCCGACCAAAATGGCGCGGGTGCAGTGGTTGCGTTTGACAGCGTGGCGGATGGGCTTAAACAGCAGTTCTAGGGCTTCGTGTTCCTCTAGCGCCATGCGGAAGGGGTGGTGCGGGTCTATGCCGTTAAATTTTAGCGCCGCTTCGTCCAGTTCTGAGTTTTTGAACGGGATGACGTGGGTGCTATAGCGTTCGGTGAGGCCTAGATGGCCGTTGCTGTCGAGTTCGACGATCACCGCCGCGATTTCCAGCAGGGCGTTTTTTTTCGGGTTAAACCCTGCGGTTTCTATGTCAATGATGACGGGCAGATAGCCTCTAAAGCGTTTCTCTAAAGGGGTGATGACGGTGGTATTGTCCATGGGCGTGTTCAAATTCTGGGTAAAAACCGTGAGGTGGGCATAGTACGCCAAATGGGGGCAATAAAAAATCTATTCATACATTATCGCGTGGCCCTATAGGTGTTTTAGGGGCTTTTTGCATGGAGTAAGTTAGGCTCTAAGGGGAAATGTTTCGTTTTTTGGAGCGCGGCCATCTTGGCCGCAACCAAGCGGGCAGGGAGACCCTCGCTCCCCCCCCCACTAAAAACTTGACCGTTTAAAGTAGATATAGGGCCTATCACCGTTACAGCAGTTTCCAGTTTAAGGTTTCGCCCGCCTGTAACGGCGTGATGGCTACGCCGTCTTCACCCACTACGGGGGCAACCGTCCAAGGCGATTGTGCCAGTGTCACTGTGCCGGTGTTTCTGGGCAAGCGGTAAAAGTCGGCGCCGTAAAAACTGGCGAAGCCTTCCAGTTTGTCGAGCGCGTCGGCACGGGCAAAGGCTTCGGCGTAGAATTCTAGGGCGGCGGGGGCGCTAAAGCAACCGGCACAACCACAGGCGGTTTCTTTTAGGGGGATCAGGTGTGGAGCGCTGTCGGTGCCTAAAAAGAATTTTGGGTTGCCGCTGGTGGCGGCGGCGACCAGAGCAGCGCGGTGCTGTTCGCGTTTGAGGATGGGTAGGCAATAGTGGTGGGGGCGGATGCCACCCGCTAACAGGGCGTTGCGGTTGAACAGCAAATGTTGGGGCGTGAGGGTGGCGGCGACGTTGGCGCTGGCGGATTGGACAAACTGCACGGCTTCTGACGTGGTAACATGCTCTAAGACGATGCGCAAAGCCGGAAACTCGGCCACTATCGCAGTCAAATAGCGGTCGATGAATACCCGCTCACGGTCAAAAATATCGCAGTCGGCATCGGTGACTTCACCGTGTATCAACAAAGGCAGGTCATGGCGTTCTAGGGCGGCCAGCAGGGGGTAAATCTGTTGGATGTCGCCGACTCCGGCATCGGAGTGGGTGGTCGCCCCCGCCGGATAGAGTTTGACGGCATGGACTACGTCGGTTTCGGCGGCCAATTTAAGTTCGGCTTCGGTGGTGGCTGCGGTCAGGTACAGGGTCATTAAGGGGGTAAAGTCCATGCCTTCGGGCACAGCTTGGCGGATTTCTTCGCGGTATTGCTGGGCTTGTGCCACGGTGGTGACTGGCGGCTTGAGGTTGGGCATGATGATCGCCCGGGCAAATTGCCTTGCGGTATAGGGCAGTACGGTTTTTAAAACCGCGCCAGTGCGAACGTGCAGATGCCAATCATCGGGGCGGGTAAGGGTTATTGTTTGCATGGTGGGCTAGTTTGTCAAAAAAATGTCTGTAAAATGGATGGTATTCTATAGTAACTGCCTTGAAAAAATAACGTTAAGCCCTATTTAGCTTTAATTTAAGGTGTAATTATAAGGTGGTGGGGCGAGTTGGCGTTGCTATGCCGGATAGCGATTATTGCCGTTAAGTTAATGATTTTTTATATTTATTATCAATTGGATACAACTGGCGTAGGTCGGGTTAGCGATAGCGTAACCCGACAACATCCGAACAACACACGTCGGGTTACGCTATCGCTAACCCGACCTACCCTGTCTATTAATTCAAAAAAATCATCACTATAAAGTACAAACCGTGCTTATAGACACAAAAAACTTTACCCGTTAGGAGATTAGTTCATGCCCATTTACGAATATCAATGCCAATCATGCGGCCATTTGCATGAAGCGTTGCAAAAACTCAATGCCGAGCCGTTACTGGTGTGCCCTGCGTGCAGCCAGCCTGAGCTGATGAAAAAGATTTCCGCCGCCGGTTTCCGCCTTAAGGGCAGTGGCTGGTATGAGACGGATTTTAAAAGCGGCGCTAAGAAAAATGTCGCAGGGGAAGCTTCGGCTCCCGCAGCCCCCGCACCTAGCTGTGCCAGCTGCCCTAAAAACTAACTGACCCATCCCCCTATCTTGCCTGATGGCATCAGGCCACGTCCATAAACTTTAGAATAACAGGAATACTATGCGTACCCACAAGTGCGGAGAATTAAATACACAACAGCTAGGCGAAACCGTTGAGATTTGCGGTTGGGTACATCGGCGGCGCGATCATGGCGGCGTTATTTTTATTGATTTGCGTGACCGTGCCGGGCTGGTGCAGGTGGTGGTTG
>JAQTNZ010000200.1 GCA_028713595.1 Methylovulum sp.
GCCGTGGCACTAATATCCGCGTGTTTGTGGCGTTTCCGGTCATTGAAACCGTGCGGCTGACCCATGCACCGCTTTTGGAGCAACATTATCTGCAAGGGGTTGTTTATCTGTCGCGCACCCCGAACAATATCCTCAAGCATTTGTTTGCGGTCAGGGGCTGGGTATTGGTGGTCGCGTTGAGCGTGCTGGTGCTGGTGATCTTGTTGGTGATGCTGGTGTCGGCCAGTATCGCTAGGCCCATCCGCGATTTGATCCGGCAAACCGAGCGGGTCAAGTTGGGGGTGCAAAAGCAGATGGAGCCGTTAAACAATCCGGTCACTTACGAGATCGCCCAATTGTCGGCCAGTTTTGCCGATATGTCGCAAGCGTTGGTGGAACGTAGCGATTATATCCAACGCTTTGCCACCCATGTCTCGCATGAGTTTAAAACCCCGCTGACCTCGATGCAAGGCGCGTTGGAGCTGTTGCAAGACCATCTTGACACCATGCCGATGGCCGACCAGCAACGCTTTATCGGCAATTTGCTGGCCGACACCCAGCGCCTAAAACAATTGGTCAACCGCCTGTTGCAACTGGCGCGGGCGGACGCACTGGAACCCAGCCGCCAAGACAGTATCTTGGTGAAAGTGATCGCCGCCGTGCAAAACCGTTTTTACGAGCGCGGCTTGGCGGTACGGGCGGACAAGTTGCCCGACACGCCGCTGGCTATCGCCCCCGATGCCTTGGAAATGGTGCTGTCCAATTTGCTGGAGAATAGCTTGCAGCACGGGGCCGACCGGCTGCACATCACCGCCGCTTATCAGGGCAAGCACCTGCGGGTGAGTTTACAGGACAACGGCAGCGGCATTTCCGCCGCCAACCGCAATAAAATCTTCACCCCGTTTTTCACCACCCGCCGCACCGCCGGTGGCACGGGCTTAGGGCTGCAAATCAGCCAATCGTTGTTGAAAGGTTATGGCGGGGAAATTGCTTTAGGTGACTGTGAAACGGGCGCTTTGTTTGTGCTGGTGTTGCCGTTGGCGGGATGAACGGGGAGAGTCCTTGCGCAGTTATTATGCCCCGTCCGCTGGGTTTTTATTGCCCTATCGGATTTAAAAAAATATCATAGACGGCAGTTTTAGGCATCCCCAACCTCATAGCGGGTCTGGCAGACCCTTATAAGCGCACGGTCAGGCAAAGCCAGCGGCATAAAAACCATCAGGAGAGCATCATGGGTAATCGGGCAGAATTAGAAAATTCATTGGTGGATGAAATCCATTATTTGCCAATTGAGGCTATAGAAACGCTGTTAAAGTTAGCCCGGCTGATAAAAGACAATCCTTCAAAGCCACCTGAACTTACGGGTCAAGCCGATAATTTTGTCGAATTTATCAGAAACTCCCCGCTCATGGATGTGGATATTGACTTGACCAGAGATCCGTCTTTATGTCGGGATAGGGTGCTATGAATTATTTCTTCTTTCCCACGCCGGAGCATACCCTCTCTGGGGCAGCGTCACTGCCATTAAGTTAAGGATTTGTGCCTGTAATTTCAAAAAGATAGGCTTAGCCGTTCGCCCTGAGCCTGTCGAAGGGTGGGCGGTTAAGCCGTTCATGGTTCGACAAGCTCACCACGAACGGCTTAACTTATCACGACCTTAAGTTGATGGCATTTACTATGTTACTGAAATAAATTAATAATTCCTTAACTTAATTGCAGCGACCCCAACACCCGCAGCACTCCCCTCTCCCTGCTTTACCTAACATTTTAAATTTACCTTGAGTAACCAGACATAATGAGTAATGAATATAACGCCGCCGCGATAGAAGTCCTAAGTGGCCTGGAGCCGGTGCGCAAACGCCCCGGCATGTATACCGACACCACCCGCCCTAACCATTTGGTGCAGGAAGTGGTCGATAATAGCGTTGATGAGGCGATGGCCGGCCATGCCAACAGCATTGAGGTGGTGTTGCTGAAAGATGGCGGCGTATCGGTGGCCGACAATGGCCGGGGGATGCCGGTGGACGTGCATCCTGAGCAAGGGCTGCCGGGGGTGGAGGTGATTTTGACCCAACTCCATGCCGGGGGTAAGTTCTCCAATAAAAACTACCAGTTTTCCGGCGGTTTGCACGGGGTCGGGGTGTCGGTGGTCAATGCTTTGTCGGCCAAGCTGGAAGTGGAAGTCAAGCGCAATGGCAAGGTCTACCGGATGAGTTTTGCCAATGGCGACAAACAAAGCGATTTGGCGGAAGTCGGCACGGTGGGCAAGAACAACACCGGCACCACCGTCAAATTTTGGCCGAACGAAAAATATTTCGACTCCAACAAGGTGTCGGTGTCGCGGCTAAAGCACAATTTACGCGCCAAGGCGGTGCTCTCCCCTGGCCTGAAAGTGATCCTGAAAATTGAGCAAACTGAGGAACATTTTGAATGGTACTATCAAGACGGGCTTAAGGATTATTTGCTTGACCGCATCGGTCAGGTGGAGTTTTTCCCCGAAGCACCGTTTATGGGCAATAGCGCCGCCAATCATGAGGCGGTGGAATGGGGCGTGGTCTGGGCGGTGGAAAACAGCTCGGAAGTGCTGGCGGAAAGTTATGTCAACTTGGTGCCGACCGCGCAAGGCGGTACGCACGTCAATGGCTTACGCGCCGGTTTGACCGAAGCCATGCGCGAGTTTTGCGATTTGCGCAATATTTTGCCGCGCGGGGTCAAGCTTGCCCCCGAAGATGTCTGGGAAAACTGCCATTTTGTCTTGTCGGTGAAGTTGGAAGACCCGCAGTTTTCGGGGCAAACCAAAGAGCGTTTAAGCTCGCGCGAATGTGTCGCGTTTGTGTCGGGGGTGGCTAAGGATAGTTTCAGCTTGTGGCTGAACCAGCATCCGGCGGAAGGCGAAAAAATCGCCGAGGTGATTATCACCAGTGCGCAAAAGCGCTTACGCTCGAATAAAAAGATCATCCGCAAAAAAATCACTTCAGGCCCTGCGTTGCCGGGCAAATTGGCCGATTGTTCCGCCCAAGACATAGGCCGCACCGAGTTGTTCTTGGTCGAAGGGGATTCGGCGGGCGGTTCCGCCAAACAGGCGCGGGAGCGGGATTTTCAGGCGATTATGCCCTTGCGTGGCAAGATTTTGAACACCTGGGAAGTGGAGTCCAGCCAAGTGATGGCTTCGCAAGAGGTGCACGATATTGCGGTCGCCTTGGGCATAGAGCCAGGCTCTGATGATTTGCAAAACTTGCGCTATGGCAAGGTCTGCATCCTCGCCGATGCCGATTCCGACGGCAACCACATCGCCACGCTGATTTGCGCCTTGTTTTACCAACATTTCTTGCCGCTGGACAAAGCCGGACATGTGTTCGTGGCTATGCCGCCGTTGTATCGGATTGATGTCGGCAAACGGGTATTTTACGCGCTGGATGAGTCGGAACGTTTGGGGGTGTTGGACAGGATTAAGGCCGAACGGCTAAAAGGCACTATCAATGTCCAGCGCTTTAAAGGTCTAGGTGAGATGAACCCTTCGCAACTGAGGGAAACCACCATGAACCCCGACACCCGC
The DNA here is from genome assembly GCA_028713595.1 of Methylovulum sp. Taxonomy (GTDB): domain Bacteria; phylum Pseudomonadota; class Gammaproteobacteria; order Methylococcales; family Methylomonadaceae; genus Methylovulum. The sequence continues at coordinate 3,536 of JAQTNZ010000200.1, forward strand.
CGCTTGGTGCAGTTGACCGTTGCCGAAAATGACGAAACCAGCGGGCAATTGGATTTGTTGTTGGCGAAAAAACGCTCGCAGGATAGGAAAGCGTGGCTGGAAACCAAGGGTAACTTGGCGGATTTGTGAGGGTTTAGGGTTTAGCTGGAAAAACACCAAAGCCGATAGGAAGGTCTTCCTATCGGCTTTTGTTGTTAGGTGGTTGGTAAAGCAGAGACGTTACTTACTTTCGTCTCTACCAGCCACTGGGCTGCGTTTAAAAATCGTAGCTTATGCCAATGTCATAACCTTCAAAATTGTTGGGGTTTTCGATACTGAACACATATTTGCCGCTTAACGACAAACTGTCCACCAGGCCATAAGTGACGGAATCCAACCAGCCCACTTTTTTGACCGAGGCCAACTCAATGCCCACTTCGTTGTATTGGCGGACAAACACTTTGGAGCCGGTGAATTCGGTGTCGGTGAAGATGCCTTTGACCTTTACGTCATGCCCGAACAGGGACACCACTTTGCTGGGGAAGATACCGTTTTTAAACACATAGTTGTTGATGTTCGGGTCGGAGCTGACCGTGCCCTTGATACTCAGCGGCAAGGTCTTGTAAAAACCGAACATGTTGACAAAGCCCATGTCCAGCCCCTTGAGCTTGAATTGGTAGTTGCTCGACAGCGAGGTGGAAAAGATTTGCCCCAAGGTGGCAAGGTCTTGGGAGCCGAGAGCCCCATAACTGACAGCCGGGAGAAGATAACAATAGTTGGCAAGAGGGTGCATATAGCCAACGCCCAAACTGCCTTGGTAAGAAGCCGCTTGCCCGACGGTGATATAGTTAAACTGGCCGTTGAGCAGGAATTTTTTGCGCGGGTCATTCGAGTCAATTTCAAAGGCCTTGCTGACAGGTACGCTCACGATAGAAATATCAAGCTTGCCGCCTTGGGTGTAAGTGCCGCCACCCACGCCGACCATCATGGGGTTGGCGGAAGAGACGTGGGACGCTTTGCTGCTTGAACTGTTAGAGGTGGTGGTGCTAGGGGTGATATTGCTGGCGGTATTAAAATTGCCGCTGACTATCTGGCCTTGCAAGCTGGTGGGGTTGCCGGCCACTTGTGAGTTGGGGGTGTTGGCGACCTGGTACTCGACAATTTTGGTATAAGTGTGGTTGGTGTCGTTACGCAGGTAAGTCTCCATCAGCTTGGTGCTGCTGCTACGCGTTGCGCCTTCAAATTTCAAACCCTGCACACCAATGGATGGGATATCCAAAACCAGCTGTTTGCTGTCCGGGGCAAACGTCACATTAATGGGCACACCTTCATAAAGGGTTTTGGCCGTCACGCCCCAAGTGCTGTTATAACCATAAGGTTGAAAGGTCGATTGAAAACCTTTTTCTTTAATCTGGTTAAAAAACCCATTGGCGGTGTCAAGCTCGTAGGTTTTGGATGGGGGTGTAAAACCATTGGCCGGATTGGTGACGGTAAGGGTCGCCTCAAACGAACTGGCAAAAGCCCCCAAAGGCAACAGCGACAAAACTAGCGTTGCGGTTATTTTTTTCATAGCTATAGCCCTTTATTTTAAGAATGAATAAACGGTTTGCGATCCGAATGCGGTCTAAATGGCTTTAAATTCCCCGCTGGGGGATAAACCCATTTTTTATTTTGTTGTTAACCGCTTCACGCTTTGGCTTAACGATAATGGATATAAGTCAATTGTGCAAGCAATAAGGACAAAAAACATTAGACAAAAAAACACCTAAACTACCGGCCCCAACTAAAAAGCGTCTGATTCTTAATTCTTTTTAGATACCACCCCCGCCCCACAAACAATCACCAAAAACACTAAAAACCAAATAAAACCAAATAAAAACAACTAGATATAAATTTTTCCGCAAAAATGGCCTAAAGGCTCAACCCCTTGCTAACGCCTGTTCTAAGGCATCATACAGATACGGATATTGGAATATATACTTCAAGCGGTCAGGTTTTCGGTTTTAGGATTAACCGTTCGGCCTGAGCCTGTCGAAGCCTGTCATGAGCTTGACGAATGGGCTGAACGGTTAATCCGCTCATGGTTCGACAAGGCTCTCCTGAGGTATCGAAGGGCTCACCACGAACGGATTAACTTAC
>JAQTNZ010000201.1 GCA_028713595.1 Methylovulum sp.
AGCCCACATCCTGCGGCCATCGCCGCTATTCCCGCCCAAATCGGAATATTGACTGTTTGGGTGTCTTTAACCGTCAACTCTAACGCACCGATCTTGGCTTCCTGAGTTTCCTTGGTATAGCTAAATTGGCCATACACCAAGCCTAGTAGGCCGGCTGCGATCAATATGATTGCCATTATCTTGATTGTACCCATGTTCCTGCTCCTAAAAATATGAATGCCACCGTTAGAATAAGTGACCGTGGGTAGGCATCCTACAGTGGGCAATATCCTCCGCCCACTGTAGGGAAAACACCCTAGCCCTTGCTAAAGCCCCCGTCCTTGGATAACCCGCACCAAAATGACGATGATGGCGATGACCAGAAGAATATGGATAAAACCGCCCAAGGTGTAGGCGGAGACCAGACCCAATACCCAAAGGATGATTAATATGAGCGCTATGCTTTCAAGCATGTGTACTTCTCCGTAACAAGCCGCCCATTGGCGGCGATAAAAATCACCGATAAATAAATGAAGTATTGCCCAAGGCGAAAACACTGCTTGCCCATAAGTCGGCCAACTTCCTATTTATCCCCAAATAACACTAATTTTTCTAGGAAATGCTGTCATTAACACAGCTTCCGTCACCTATCCAAGCAACTGGCGGTTTTAACAGCAACCTTTCTTTATGGTTTCTTTACGGTTGCCAATATCGGCCGGGGGTCTACCGATGTTTTTTTGGACATTGCCATCTGCTTCCAGGACTTTACCATCTGGCATCTTGCCTGCGGCTTGCTTACTTTTGCCTTTGGCAGTTTCGGTTTGGCTGTTTATGGGGTCTTTGTCCATAATAATCTCCAAGTGTGTTTGTCATAATCCGAACCGTGCAAACATTTCCTATGGCTGGGCTAAAGAATACCAACAAACGGGGATGTAGTCAGTGCGGCAACGTACATAGGGAAAGCGTTTGGGTGGGGATTTTTTTAAACCGCATCAAAAGGCTTCGGCGGTCATTTAAGCGGACAAAACGGCGGGCCATACATCACCCGCCGCATCTGGTAGGGCTTATTATTGCGCCGCTTTCAAATGGGTAACGGCTTCTTCGGCGGATTTCTTCGCCAAGTCAGTATGACCCATTTTGCCATGGTCAACCGCATCGTTCAGACTTTTGATACCCGCAGTCAAATGCTCGCTGGCGGTGCTGGCATGGGTTTTTGCGGTTTCCGCATGTTCGGCGACAGTTTTGCCATCGGTGGCTTTAGCCGCCGCTTCTGCGTGCTTAAGCGCTTCCGCCATGTGGCTGTCGGCGGCATAAGTGGCAAACGAAGCGCCTGTTAAGATAATGCCCATCCATAAGGCGGCAATTTTCATGGTGTTATTTTTCATTATTAGTTCCTGTGTAAAAAGGCTTGGATGACGGCTGTCAATCAGCAACCGTCCGGTTGTGTCCGGGAATGGCCGATCAGAGGCTGTCTTTAAGGTCTTGTTTAAGGTCACCAAGACCAGACTTAACTTTACCGACATTTTTTTGCAGATTACCTTCCTGTTCCAGCGACTTATCGTCCAGTATCACACCGGCGGCTTCCTTGACTTTACCTTTGGTTTCTTCGACTCGGCCTTGCACTTGTTCTTTATTCATCAGTATCTCCCGATAATTAATAGCGTCATGGCTACATAGCCATAAATTAAGCGCTGGATTGGATAATGTCTCCCAACGCTTGGTTAGACATTACAGCTAAAACCAACCTTGTTCGGTACGGCAACACACAGATCAGGTTTTTTCTTAATTCCCCAAGACTTAAATCCCCACTTGGGCAAAGCGTGCTTAAGCCATCCTTATGGTGTGTAAAAAGTGGCCTTTAGTACGTTAGCGTACCGACACCATCCGATGATTTTCGTTAAGCTCGGTGTAGGCTTGTGATACGGCAAGCGTATCCGGCCAATCTGCTAACCTCCCCCATCCCTTTTTGTAGTTGGAAAAACTTATGAAAAAATTAATCCCTTTAGTTGCCGCCTCCGTTTTGGGTGTGGTGCTGGCAAACTCGGCCTATGCAACGGATATTCAGGACAAGCAAAAAGAATTGATTGAAAAACAACAGGATGTCGCCGAAACAAAACAAGAGCTTCAGCAGGAAACGCAGAAGGCCGCAGACGAGCGCGTCCATGCCGCTAATGAATCCATGCAGCAAATTAGTCGGGCCAGCAAAATCATCAATGCCAAAGTGATTAGCCCCAAAGACGAAAATTTGGGCAGTATCAATGAATTGGTGATTGACCCTGAAAGCGGCCAAGTGGTCTATGCCGTTGTCACCTTTGGCGGCTTGTTTGGCTTGGGCAACAAATTGTTTGCCATACCTTGGTCGGCCTTACATTGGGCCCGTGCCAAAGGCAATTACGTTTTGGATATCGATAAGGACACCTTAAAGAAAGCGCCTGGCTTTGATAAGAAACATTGGCCCGACAGCACCAATAAATGGGATCAGTGGCGCGAAGAGATCGAGCAGTTTTATCGCGTCAAACCCTAATGCCGTTGCCTGCCCCCTGTTTATATCGGGGCAGGGCTTTTATCTTTATATAGGCTGTAATGCCATCTAACCAAGGAATGCCCCATGAATAAGCCAAGCCAAAACACTATCACCCATTCGAGCCTCATTTTGGCCTTATCGGTGCTTATTTGCTTACCCGTCCACGCGGAATCCGCCGCCATTGCGGAGCAAAAAGCCACAATAGCACCAACCACAATGGAAAATTGCCATGCCATGCAGGCGCAGAAACAAAAAATGCTTGATGACATGAAAGTCCAAGACAGCGAACTCACCGAACAGTTGGCTAAAATGAACAGCGCCCCTGATGACAAGAAAGTCGGTATGATAGCCGCAGTCGTCACGCACATGGTTGAACAGCGTATCGCTATGGATGCACGCAAAGCCAAGCTGGAAGACATGATGATGCAACATATGCAAATGGGTAAAGATGCCATGTTGCAAGACCCCATCCCGAAAGAAATCGGCAAAAAATAGGCGTTGGGGGAAGGTTTATTTTGGTATTAGTCTGTTGGCGGCTGACTCAATTGCAGTAGGGCAGGAAAAATTTTAAAGTTTTTGGGACGTAACTGCGATAATTATGTCCCATTTGAATGGCGGACACATTCCTATGCCTCAACGATACAGCAAACCATCCGCCCCCCTAAATGGCTGCTATTGGGCGATACTTTATAAGGCCGCAAAAAACTTTGTCCAAATGGGCGGCAGCCAATCGGCGGCGGCGTTTGCCCACTATGCTTTTTTCTCTTTGTTCCCGTTGATTATGCTCTTCGTCACCATCGCCTCGGTTTTTATTGACCACGAACAGGCTGGCGTAGAGGTGATCGCCTACGTCAAAGCCTATATCCCGATTAGCGGCGCTATGCAGAGTTACATTTTTGACACCATCGTCGGCGTAGTCAATGCACGCGGGCAGGCCAGCGTGGTCGCATTGCTGATGCTGGTCTGGTCAGCCATGCAATTTTTTACCACCCTAATAGCCACCACCAACCAGGCTTGGGGGGCGGAAACGTTTAATTGGTGGCGGTTGCCATTCAAAAGTCTGGTGTTTTTAAGCATCATGGTCAGTGCGGTGCTGTTTTCTATGGCTATGCCCGTGTTGATAAAAATGGTGGAGGATAACCTGTTGCCAGTGAATGTTTGGAGCGCTTGGCTTTATGCTTTAGCGGGGTTTGTTATTCCCTCGTTGGTGGTGTTTATCGGCTTGAGCTTGTTTTATAAACTGGCTCCGAATCGGCCCACTCTTTTTGGTGAAGTTTGGCCTGCCGCGCTGTGCGTCACCGTGCTGTTACAAGTGGCGCAAAGCCTTTTTGTGGTTTACCTGGAAAGTTTTTCCACGTTTAACGTGGTCTATGGGGCGTTTGGCGGCATTATGGCTTTGCTGTTGTGGATTTATTTGTCCGGGTGTATCGTGATTTTCGGGGCTTGCTTGTGTGCCGCCCAAGCCAGTCCCATTGCCAAAACAGACTAGGAGCAGCCCATGCACATCAACACGAAAGATTTCCGCGTATCCGAAGGCGATACTGTCAACCTCAAACACTGGCCGACACAAATCGAGCCGGTTTACGAATCGAAAAAGGCTTACCACCAGTGGCTTGATGAGCAGGTGGAAGAACTGAATGCCTTACAACAGCTTCAATACGCCGCCAACCGCTATGCGGTGCTGGTCATTTTCCAGGCGATGGATGCGGCCGGCAAGGACAGCGCAATCCGGCATGTGATGTCGGGGGTCAACCCGCAAGGTTGCCAAGTGTTCAGTTTCAAACATCCCAGCGCAGTGGAACTGGATCATGATTTTCTCTGGCGCACCACCCAGTGTTTGCCGGAACGCGGCAGGATCGGTATTTTTAACCGTTCCTATTATGAAGAAGTGCTGATCGCCCGCGTACATCCCGAAATTTTGCGCAGCCAAGGCTTACCGGACGAGTTGCTGGATGAAAAACACATCTGGCAGGCGCGTTACCAATCCATCGTCGATTTGGAAAAGCATCTGCACCGTAACGGCACACGGATTATCAAATTCTTCCTGCACCTTTCCAAAGAGGAACAGCGCAAACGCTTTCTTGAGCGCATCGACACACCGGAAAAAGTCTGGAAATTCAGTATCGCCGATATTGAAGAAAGGCGTTTTTGGAAGCAGTACATGCAGGCCTATGAGACCTGTCTGGGCGAGACCAGCACCAAAACTGCGCCTTGGTATGTGGTGCCTGCCGATGACAAAAAAAATGCCCGCCTGATTATCGCCCAGATCATTGTCGATACCTTAAAAGCCTTGGACATGCGCTATCCCGCCGCCGATGCGGCACGGCAACAGGAATTGCTGGCGATACGCCAGCAACTGATGCAGGAAGCCGTGTAGGGACATGGCAAAGTCTTCTGCGTTATCAGGCAATATTAAAGCGGCCATAAGCCCCTGCTCGATCACCTTAAGCCAAAAAGAGACTGTCTTGGAAGCCACCTTCCTAGGGGATTGGCTGTTGGCCGCTGACATCCCGCCCCTAGACCCCATTTTGGCACAACTGGGCGACAGCCAGGGCGTTAAGCACCTAGTGTTCTCAATGGCAGGGCTGGGCCGTTGGGACAGCTTGCTGATGACCGAGCTGATCCACCTGATTGATGATGCCAAAAAACATGGCATGGAGGTTGACACCCGCACCTTGCCCGAAGGGATCCAAGGTTTGTTAAGCCTAGTGTACGCCGTCCCCGAACCCACCGGGACACGTAGCCCCCCTGCCCCGACCCGCTGGCTGGCGGTGTTGGGTACTGCGGGTTTAGATTTATATCAAGATAGCCAAGCCCTCATTGTCTTTATCGGTGAACTGGCCTTAGGTATGGTGGCTTTGCTACGCGGTAAAACCCATTTGCGCCCCGTTGATTTTTGGCGGCAAATCCAAGATTGCGGCCCCTCGGCCTTGCCTATCATTACCCTGATTAGCCTCTTGGTCGGCCTGATCTTGGCGTTTGTCGGCGCTGTGCAACTGGCTTTATTCGTTGCGGAGATTTATATCGCCGACATGGTAGGCTTGGGCATGTCGCGGGATATGGGCGGCTTGATGGCGGCGGTCATCATGACTGGCCGCACGGGTGCGACTTTCGCCGCGCAGTTAGGCACCA
>JAQTNZ010000202.1 GCA_028713595.1 Methylovulum sp.
TTCTGATTTACAAAGTATTTCTAATAATTTATCAAAATCATCTATAATATCAGAACCGTGTAAAACATCAAATCCATCACCAATTAAATGCGAATCAGCAAGCACTTTTCTTAAATCTTTATCTTTAATGTTCATTTTTTTTTCTTAACCTTTTTGAAAATTTTTGTTGAGAAGGATTACATTTCATAAATTTAATATTGAATAGAAATCGGAGTGCCATTGCTGCCGTATGTAACGCTTCAACCGCAACCGGTTCAATATTACCACCTTCATACGTCCATTGCAAACAAGCCTTCTGAAGTTCACCGCATTCTTCAGCAATTATAGAGGAGGCGTGTAAAGGATCTATTGGATAACCAGGAAACTTTTGTTCAGCCTTGGCGAGCTCATTTAATACTTTTTTTATTATAATTTGATTTCTATTCATGTTATATACCTTTAATCGGATGATATTTCCCGTGCATTTTTGTTGCTGCACATAATCGCTTTTATAATCTCATCATTATCACAACGCCATTTAATCATCTCAACATACGTTGTAATCTTTGACATTTCACAAATAAGATCAGTTGCACTTTTTATATATTTTCTGCTGTCCCAATCTGATCTTTTATCCACCCACCAATAATTTTTCCCGCAATCAATACAACTCCATCCGATTCTATTAGGCTCAACATTACTACCACCACAATCGGGACAAATCGGTTTTATCATGTTCAAAACCACATTCGATTTATCTATCGGAGTTGATTTTTTTATTTCACTACGTCTCATTGTATTCTGTCTGGCAAAACTAAAAATTCCTAACAGATGTTTAATACTGAAGTTCGGCCACCACCATATTAACCAAGACCATGTTATTGACCACGAATAATGCCACGCTGCAATAACGTAGTGACTTTTTCTACCATCATAACCTTGTCCCCTCTGAAACAATAGTAACTGTTTTTTTAAAAAACGCATATTTACCAACTTTCTATTTGATCGGAGTCGATATTTTTGCCTAACGTTTGCGCAACTGCTGAAGGTAACTACGACTGCATATTGTTTTCTGTGCGACTTTCATGCCTTTTGCATTGTTGCTGGTTCGTTCTCCACCGTTCAGCTGGCTTCGGCGATTAGCGCGTTCCATGCCACAACTGCGGCTGGTTTATCAACGCACCAATCGGTGTGACGCTTACACTCCCTGCAATGCAAATTATACCCATACAAATCATGCCATCCAAATTGCGGCAACTCTCCGCAAACGCACAAAAATATCGTTATTTGATTCAAGTTAATCGCATCCACTTTCTCGGCGGCGCATTCTTCTACTCTAACAATAAGCCGCTTTACTCGACCACACTCACAATGCAAATCAATGCCTTCTTTCATAATCTCTCCGCGTGCTGTTGCATGATGTGTTCGCACACCTTCCACAGTGTTGCCGCGCCTCTTTGTTTAAAGGTTGATAATACGCACTTCTTCGGACGATACAGGGCGGTATGCTTCCTCGAATACCGCCTTTGGAGACCACGACTGATAGTTGTCTTTGCCAGCATACTGAACAATGTATCCCGGCTGATCCTCCTGACCGCCCCAACCCTGACCCTTGAGTTCACGAAAAGAACGCTCGGACATTGGTGACGCCAGAATGATTTTAGAGCCAATAAACGCTTGCATTTTTGTAAGGACTTCGTTCATGGTTTTTTCTTTCCGGCGCGACTATTAACCTGCTTTTCGTGTGCGAACATTTCATGCAACGGTGCTAAACGCCTGCCTGTTTCAGCACTTCGTTTGCTTTATACACCGCAGCATTTATAGTAACATCTGTGCCCATGTCAAGAGAATGTATGAGATCGCGCAGTGCTGAAATGACAAGGCTTTGGCTGTTGGTGGATGCCGCAACCGCTTCCAAATTTTCTTCGGCGGCTCGCTTCCTCAATTCGTTTGTCAACTGATGCTGATGGTCGAGACAACATGACACCGTGTTTATAAAAGCATCCCAATTAGTATCTCTACCGCTTCGTGCCGCAATTTGATATGCAGAACGCAGAACTTCGTTACTTTCCAGAAGTAAGGTTTCAAGATTATTCATATTCGAGCCGCCTATCAAAAAAGGTTTTAAGGTTGCGGTTTCCACCAACGTTTACGCAACGCCCGAAGTGCCGTGTATCGGACAAGCGTTATTTTTGCCAATATAAAACGTTCCTTTTAAATCGCCACAAGTACCGTAATGACAAAGGCATTTTGGGCTTGCGTTATTAGAATTTGTACCCGGCGACTCCGCAGTGTTCTGCCGGGCGTTTTTCGCAAATATTTGGCGAAGTATTTTTCTCTCAAGCAGCAATTCCTTAACTTGGTTTTCCGCTTGAAGATATTGACATGCGGCGGTGCCATTTTCGGGGCAACCGGCACATTTACAATCTGATTGTTTGTAACGCAAACTGAACTTCCTTTCGCCCGGCCTATAATCGTTGATCTCGCCGGGTATTGATTCTAACGTCTGCGCAATGTATGCTGCCAGAGCCTATAATACCCCATCCAATGAAAGCTGCTCTGGTTGCGTACTTGCGCTGTTATACGCTGTTTCGCCAGCTTCCATAGTGTTCTGTGCGCCCGGTTTGAATAAGTTGCCTTGTGCGGCGAACTCTTCAAGGCGGCGCTTTCCTACGGCCACGTATTGCGCGTCTTTCTCTATGCAAATGAAGCGGCGGCCAAGTTTAGCGCAGGCAATAGCGGTTGTGCTGCTTCCTGCGAACGGGTCAAGCACGGTATCGCCAGGAAGCGTATGAAGAGCGATAAAACGCTGCACAAGTTCCAAAGGCTTCTCGTTAGGGTGTACCCGTTCGCGGGGTGCGGCGGCGCATATTACGTTGCGCTGCGTAACGTTGTCATCTGCCCAGCGCAAGCGGCCTCCGGTACGGTGAGCGACCATAATCATTTCATGCTGGCGACGATACCTCCAACCAAGCCCAGGATTACCCTTGTCCCATATAACGCTATGAAAAAACTGGAGGCCGTTTTCATCCATGCGCTGGGCAAGCCAAGCAAATGTTGGACGCGGGCCGCCGCCGCCGCAGCAGCAGCAGCAGCAGCAGCAGCAGCAGTCGTGCTTTAAAAGACGCGCAGCGCGCTCCAACATGCCCGAAACCACACGGCGCATAGATTCCTGATCGTCATTGGCAATAGGCTTGTTTTCAATCCCACGGTGCGCGTTAAGGCGAGCATTCCAGTCGCCGTTGTGGTTTCCGTGGCCGTATGGCGGATCGGTGAAAATCATATCTATGCACTCGTTCGGCAGCCGCCCCATAACTTCAAGGCAATCGCCGTGGATAATTTGATCAATAAACTCTACCATGTGACCACCGTTGTTAATAAGGCGGCTGCCAGCCAGTAAAGAACGCGCCGCCATTCGCCGCACGGAATGTACGCCAGTGCTGCACAAACATCGATTACTATTAAAACTGTTGGTAATATTTTTTCCGGGCGCACCTATAATCTCCAATGCTGGCGAAATTGCGTATAACGGTTGCCGCACGCAAGCTGGCGCGGCCTATGAAAAAGTTATACCGCCAGTGCCGCCGCGCTTGATTGCTGCGGCTGTTGGGCGTTGGCATCGTGGTTCTTCAATATTTCCTGCACACCGGGATAATTGACATCAAAGAAACCAAGACTACCCCGGCACGGAAAAAACGGCAGTGGGCGTGCGTTGCTAAGAACAAAACCCCACTCACCGAAAAACCATTGAGAATCGCTTTTATTAACGCAACCTACAATGTCAACCACGCCGACAATACCGCCTGTTGGCAAATCGCGGGGCGGAGTTTTACCGCAGATATAACCAATATCACGAATGCCGCCGACATCAAACTTCTTTCCGACATGAATAAGAACCGACCCGCGAACCCGCGTGCTCCAGGAGCGATTCTCAATGTCTTTGCCACAATACAAGATCGCCCACGCCCACGGATTTTGAATACTGAGTGCTAACATTCTTTTTCCTCCCGGTGTGCTACAATTTAAGAGAACCACGGGCTTGCGCCCAACTACTCAAAGGTTGTAATCAGTTCCTTAATATTTTTTTTAGATAACCAATATAAGTCCTTATATTTATTTTTGTTATTTTCATCACTTAAAATGGTTGCTACTTTTAATCCCAAATTAATTATATCCTTCCAACGCCATTCTGGTATGTTTTCTTTTTGAACTTTCATTATTGGAGTTATTTCAAATTGATTATTCATTTGGACAAAATCACACATCTTCCCTTTTTTATAACCTTAAAACCGTCGTTTATGGCCTGCGGCACCACCAATCTACCCTTTCCTCCATAGGATAGAATAGACGGTTGTAGTTTACCATCAATCATATCAACGTCGCAATCATCAATCATAATCAGTGTCGAGTCTTTCAGCTTCTTTTTTGCTGTACTATATGCCTCTAAATGCTTCTCCGCGCAGTTCATAAGATCGACGTCCCAGGCATCCAGAAAAAGCAAATCTATTTTTTTCCCAAACATTTTAAGAAATTTAATTCCATCATACTCTACAATATGTGTTTTTTGATAATCCTTAACATATTCCCTGGTCATTATTACAGCCTGTCGGTTAATATCGACAGAATAAACTTCCAGACCGGTTGCAGCGAAATGCACTGTCGAATGACCATCACACCTGGAAGGACATGTATCCGGCTCCTGCTCAATTGGATGATTAAACCTCTGTCTCATGCAACCGATCTCTACAATAACAGCTCCAGACCTGCGTTTTGTTTCCTGAACCGCGAAGCGCAGGTATTCAAACGGTGTCTCGCGCATTGTCGCATTCCACTGTTTTTTCATTTTTGTTTTCCAGGTTTAATTTTAAATATATATTATCAGGTATTTTTTCTTTTTTAACTACCCTATAATAACTCGATTTCACAAACGATCCATATCCCATTTTATTTCTGGCCGGCAACAAACGTAGTTTTGCTAATATTCTCCATAACCAATTATTAATCGTAAGACGATCTATTTCGTCAGACAGATTTCTTTCCATTTGAATTAACAAAACTCTAAAAATTCTAAAATTATGCATTTTTAAAAAACCTATTTTTTTAATATTTCCCATTGACCGCACCATTTGTCTCTATAAACTATAGGCCATGATCCATCTTCTGAACCTGGTTTTAAATAGTTGCTACATAATTTAGCAGGTGCCATTTTTCTGCACTCGTAATAACTTAATAATGTTCTATCACTACAGGCAAATCTACAATTTTCACAACTTTCTACTATTTTTTTTTCCATACGTTATGACTCCTGTCTACCCATGAATGGATTGCAAAAGTGTCATAGTCGGTTGAGCTCATTCTCGATATATGTGCCTCAATATCAGCACATGTCCAGAGCGGAGATATTGGATCGTCACCTTTCCTTGCGTCACATTTATTATTTAATTGCCGTATTTCATACAAATTAGGATAGTATTTAATTATATAAGACATATAAATATCAGCTTCCGAAGGATAGCATTTTTTATTAACCAAATTATAAGTCTTATTTATAAAACTTTGTCTTGTATATTTGAAACGATCTAACATTTCATCGATGTATGATCTGCGATAAAATCCCATATCCGCTATAAACGAATGATTATATACTCT
>JAQTNZ010000203.1 GCA_028713595.1 Methylovulum sp.
CCGATATAAGCGGTGACTTTTTTCTTGGCCATTTCCATGTTGATGCCATGCAACGCCTGTTTCTGCCCATAAAACAGCTTTAGGTCTTCAACCTTGATGCTGGTTTCATTGGTTTCCTGGTGTTTTGCGCGGCTGCTCAAAACAGAATTGATGTCGATGGCATGTGTGCGCATTTCTTGTGCTGTCATTGTTTAACCTTCTAAGGCTCGGTATTTTTCGCGCAAATGATTTCTGATGAGGATGGCTGATAAGTTAAGCCCCAAAATCACTACGACCAGTAATAAGGATGTGGCATAAACCAAAGGCCTTGCCGCTTCTACATTGGGGCTTTGGAAACCGACATCATAAATATGAAAGCCCAAGTGCATAAATTTTCTGTCCAAATGCAGGAAAGGGAAGTTGCCGTCCAACGGCAAGGTCGGCGCCATCTTCACGACCCCCACCAGCATCAGCGGGGCGACCTCACCCGCCGCACGGGCCACGGCTAAAATCAAGCCGGTCATCATGGCGGGGCTGGCCATAGGCAACACCGTCAGCCACAAGGTTTCCAGTTTGGTCGCCCCCAAAGCTAAACTGCCTTCGCGGATGGATTTAGGGATACGCGACAAACCTTCTTCGGTGGAGACGATAACGACCGGCAAGGTCAGCAAGGCCAAGGTGATCGAAGCCCATAACAAGCCAGGCGTACCAAAAACAGGCGCGGGGGCCGCTTCGGGGAAAAACAATTGGTCAATGTTACCGCCTAAAATATAAACAAAAAAGCCTAGGCCAAACACGCCATAAACAATCGAAGGCACCCCCGCCAAGTTGTTGACGGCAATCCTGATCAGCCGGGTGACAAAACCTTGTTTGGCGTATTCACGCAAATATACGGCGGCAATGACCCCAAAGGGCGTGACTATCACCGCCATCATCATCACCATCAGGACAGTCCCGAAAATCGCCGGAAAGATACCGCCTTCCGTGTTGGCTTCGCGGGGGTCTTCGGTCAAAAATTCAACAACCTTGCTGCCATAATGGCCGATTTTGGCAAACAGGCCCATTTGGTTGGGTTGATACAGCCTGACCACTTTCGCCAAGGAAATTTCCACTTCACTGCCGCTATCGGTTTTCACCAGCAAGCTGTCTTGCCGAGCCTTTTGGTATAAGCCTTGCAGTTGTGCCTGATAGGCGTTGTATACTTTATCATAAGCCGCTTTTTCAGCCGCCATTTCTTGTTGGGCTTTGGTATCCCATTGCTGCTCTAACTGCAACTTTTTCTGTTTAAGCCGCAGGCTTTCCAGATCATAATTGACCGCACCGATTTCTTTTTTCTCGATATGGGCAATATCCTTAAACAGCCCCAGCGCCACTTCCAGCTTTTGTAAGGCGACCGCATTGGCATTGGTGCCTGAAGCTATCACTTTACCATTTTCTTTAACGGCGGTCAGCCGTCCATAAAAATTACCCCATTCACGCCGCTCGATCACCATGATCTCATCGGGCGTTTGTTGGCTTTTGACGTGGCGTTCCTGTATCCAGCGAAAATCGCTGCCGGTGACATCGCGGTTACCCGTCTTAACCAGATACTGCACCAGCGTGTCTTCACTATCGGCCATTTTGATGCCGTTGGCCCGCGCCATTACCGCCGGGGTGACGCTGCTATCGACATGTTCGCCAATAATCGTCTGCACCTGCCCGCCATCATCCTGATAACTGAACTGGACAACTTGGGCGGGCCAAAAGTGGCTGGCCCCGCGCACGGCAATCAAGCCCAGCACGGACACGATCATAATAAGACAGACGCTGACCGCAGCGGCGTTTAGCCAGACCCAAGGCAACCCTGATTTAACCCATTCTTTTATCATAATGAACTGTATTTTTCGCGTAACCGCTGACGAACCACTTCCGCCAACGTATTAAAAATAAAGGTGAAGGCAAACAACACCAAGGCGGTCAAAAACAACACCCGATAATGCGTGCTATCGACTTCCGATTCCGGCATTTCCACGGCAATATTGGCCGCTAAGGTACGCATACCCTGAAAAACGCTTAAATCCATCACCGGCGTATTACCGGTAGACATCAAAACGATCATGGTCTCCCCAACCGCACGGCCAAAGCCGATCATGACCGCCGAAAAAATACCCGGACTGGCGGTGAGCAACACCACTTTGGACAATGTTTGCCAAGGCGTGGCCCCCAACGCCAAAGAGCCTACCGTCAAATGTTTGGGGACACTGAAAATCGCATCTTCGGCAATGGAAAATATGGTCGGGATAACCGCAAAGCCCATCGCCACGCCCACCACCAAAGCATTGCGTTGGTCATAACCGATGCCTAACGTATTTCTGAACCAATCCCGCAAGCTGCCGTGAAACAGGGCGATTTCCAACGGGGTGCTGATAGAGAAAGCCAAGATGCCCGCCAATAAGATGACCGGCACCAACAGCATACCATCCGAGCCATCGGGGATTTTTTCCAGCACGGTTTTGGGCATAAACTGCCAACAGTAGGCAAAAACCATAACCACCATCGGCACCACTATAAACAAGGCGAAAAATCCCGACAAATGCCCTTCAATAAACGGGGCCAGCCAAAGCCCTGCCAAAAACCCTAAAATGACCGTTGGCAACGCCCCCATCAATTCTATGACCGGCTTCACATATTGGCGCATCGTCGGGTTCATGAAATAAGCGGTATAGATGGCACCCATCAACGCCAAAGGCATCGCCACTAACATAGCATAAAACGCCGCCTTCAAGGTACCGAACACCAAGGGGATCAAGCTATATTTAGGCTCAAAATCGTTGTTTGAGGCCGATGATTGCCAAATATAATCCGGTTTGGGGTAACTCTCGTACCAGACCTTTTGCCATAACGATTTTAACGAGACTTCTGGATGCTCATTTTCGATAGTCCAGAAATGGATTTTGCCATCGCCTGACTGCATCAAGGCAGCATTGGCACGCGGAGACAAGGCCACCGCCGACAATCCATCAGCGACATGCTCTTTAATCAATTGTTTTTCGGAAGTGGAGTGATAAATACCCAAATCACCGGCGGCATCCAGCGCTAAAAAGCCTTTACGCCGTTGTTCGGATTTTAGCGCCACCACCGCTTTATCAGAAACTTTGAACGCCCTGATTTTCTGCATCATTGAGCGGTTGGAGTTATCCCTGACCATACTCCACTGTGACACCAAGCCACTGGAATCACCCACCATCAGCGATAAGTCGCCGTTCAAAAAGGCTAGGCTGGTGACGGCCTGCCCCCCCTCGACAATGTTCTGCGCTTGTTTGAGGACGGGCGTGCTTTTGTCGCCAATATCATAAAAATCCAAACGACCTTGGTTACTGAGCAGATACAGATGGCTGCCATCCTTATCAATCAGCATCTCTTGGACACCCGCCGAGGGGAGATTCAGCACCGCATCGGTACGCGTTAGCGTCGCTTCATCGGCAAAAAGAGCCTGTTCCTTTTGAAAACTGCTCAAATAAATATGTTGCGCCGTTTTTGCCACCACCGTGGTCGAGTCGTCGCTGATTTGCGCGGTTATCTCATCCAAAGCCAAGCCGCCATCATCCAATACCAACGGCTTTTCACCCATCGGATAGGCTATCGATGGCGTGATGACCTTGACATTATTGGCATAAGTGACTTTATAGTCATGCTTGACGATAACCGCACCTCCATTGGATAAACCATAAATGACCGCCCCCGCGTTCAGCGGGGTGGCTTGGGCAAAACTGTTGATGTGGCTGCCGGCCGGAATCGCCACCGTCTGGTCCAGCAGGGTCTTGCCGTCCGCCACGTTAAAAAATACGATATGCCCGCTATCGGTAAAACGGGCGGCCACTTGATTTTGCTCTTCCATATCCAGCAACAAGGTCTTGCCTTGGGCCTGTTCGGGAATCGGGTATTGGCCGCGTGATTGCGCCGTAGCGGGCAAAAATAACGGAAACACCACATACAGCAGATAAAAGAAGATCATAACGACCGCAGCAATCACCCCCATACCGCCGGCCACCACACCATAACGCGCTATGTTATCTTTTAATAAACGCCATTTCTGGTAATAAGAACTCGATGATTTCTGCATAACGGAGAGGGAAGTTTTTGTATTTATTTCAGACATGTTATGGCGATTATAGAAACAAAATATGACAATGGTATAACAATGCGCCTTAAAAAAACGGCTGGAGCCTTGTCAATCAAGGCCCAGCCGTCTTTTAAATCCGCCGCCGTTATTTTTCAATAACATTTAGGCCGCTTCCTAGCGACCCAAGGCTATTGGCTTTGCAAGCGTGGGTCTATTATAGGCCATTTAGGGCCATTATTTTAAAGTTGCCAGCAGCTTTTTAATGACTTTGGCAGGCAAAGGGATATAACCGTCTTTTATGACAATTTCCTGGCCGGTTTTGGACAACACCATTTTTATAAATTCATTTTCTAAAGGCGCCAAGGGCTGGTTAGGTTTTTTGTTGACGTACACATACAAATAGCGGGACAGAGGATATTTGCCCGCCAAAGCGTTTTCAGGCGTGGCGGCGACAAAAGCCTTGCTGCCTTTTTTCGCCAAAGGCACCGCCTTAATGCCGGAGGTAACATAGCCTAGGCCCGAATAACCGATACCATTGTTGGACGTGGTCACAGATTGGACAACCGAGGCGGAACCGGGCTGTTCATTGACATTGTTTTTGAAGTCACCTTTACATAAGGCGTGTTCCTTAAAATACCCGTAAGTGCCGGACACCGAGTTGCGCCCATATAACTGGATGCTCTTGTCTTTCCAACTAGGCACGCCCGCATCACCCCAAGTCACTATATCGGTGGCATAACCGCATTTGCGGGTCGAGGAAAAAATGGCGTCCACTTGCTCCATCGACAAGCCTTTAATGGGGTTGTCCTTATTGACGAACACCGCCAAGGCATCAACGGCGACCGGAATCGCCGTGGGCTTATAACCAAACTTGGTTTCAAAGGCCTGAAGTTCGTCATCTTTCATTTCCCGGCTCATAGGGCCTAGGTTTGACGTGCCTTCGGTCAAGGCCGGCGGGGCGGTTGAAGAACCAGCGGCTTGGATTTGGATATTGACGTTAGGGTACAAGCGGTTAAACGCTTCCGCCCACAGGGTCATTTGGTTAGCCAAGGTATCGGAACCGACACTGGACAAATTGCCGGCCACACCACTGGCCTTTTGGTAGTCAGGCACGCCCGCTTCGACCGTTTGCACGGCAAAGCTGGCCGGACTGCTTGCCAATAAGGACACCACGCTCATCGCCATCAACAGCGATTTGGCTTTACAAGAAAAATTCATTATCAACCCTCAAAATAGGTAACGGATACGGATGCTGCAATTAAGGCTCCCAGTCGTCCAGCATATTGATTTTATATGACAAGAATATGACTTAAGCCACTTAACTGCTGACAAAACCTTATCCTGTCCGAACAAGGGCTTGAAAATCCGCTTTAAGCCACTATTTTCAGGGCGACACCAGCAACGGCTTAATTTGCCCGCAACTTTCTAGTATGATGGCTGTCCACGTCACGAGTGACCACTTAGGCCTACCACAGCCAAACGGGCCAACCTACTAAACCATTACCCAGCAATGACCACCATGACCACCAGCACGCCCCTTAACCAA
>JAQTNZ010000204.1 GCA_028713595.1 Methylovulum sp.
CCAAATCCACCAGCTCACCGACAAAAGAAATGCCCTCGCCGTACAAAATCTCAAATTCCGCTTCTTTAAATGGCGGTGCGACTTTGTTCTTGACCACTTTGACGCGGGTTTCGTTACCGACAATTTCTTCGCCTTTCTTAATTGAGCCAATGCGGCGGATGTCCAAGCGCACCGAGGCGTAAAATTTTAAGGCATTGCCGCCGGTGGTGGTTTCAGGGCTACCAAACATCACACCGATTTTCATGCGGATTTGGTTGATAAAAATCACCAGCGTATTGGAGCGCTTGATATTGCCCGTGAGTTTCCGCAAGGCTTGTGACATCAGCCGCGCTTGCAAACCCATGTGCGAATCGCCCATATCGCCTTCAATTTCGGCTTTAGGGGTTAAGGCCGCCACTGAGTCGATAACCACGACATCCACCGCGCCAGAGCGCACCAGCATGTCGGTGATTTCCAGCGCCTGTTCGCCGGTGTCCGGTTGTGACACTAACAATTCGTTGACATTAACGCCGATTTTTTCAGCATAACCGGGGTCTAGCGCATGTTCGGCATCGACAAACGCCGCCGTGCCGCCCAGTCTTTGCATCTGCGCAATCACTTGTAAGGTCAGCGTGGTTTTGCCGGAGGATTCCGGCCCGTAAATTTCAACGACCCGACCACGCGGCAAACCACCGCAACCCAAAGCAATATCCAAACCTAAAGAACCCGTAGACACCACGTCAATATCACGCGATGCCGCGACATCACCCATGCGCATCACCGAGCCTTTACCGAATTGCTTTTCGATCCGCATCAATGCCGCGCCAAGCGCCTTCTTTTTGTTGTCATCCATTATAATGCCCTTATATATGCGTTAGACCCGCCAAAAACGGGGATTGTGAAAGCGTACCAGAAAGAAATACCGCAAAATCAAAGCCCTTTATTATTACATAGGCGCATGGCTTCGGGTAGCGCTGATTTGTGGGGAAAACCTTAATTTAGGCGTTTTTCGGGGCTGGGTGAAGCAACACCGGCGTTTGTGTTATCGCAGATAGGCCACAGTGGCCTAAGCCCTCACTGCCATTAAGTTAAGGATTTATAGCTGTAATTTTAACAAGATAAAAGCAGAACTCTCGTTCCCACGTGCCACGTGGGAATGCCGTAAGGACGCGCTGCGTCCCGTTTCGCACCGCAGCGCGGGTGGCACTGCATTCCCACGTGGCACGTGGGAACGAGCGTGTACTTATCAATAGACTGATTTTTAAAATAATCCCTTAACTTAATGGCAGTGAGCCTAAGCCCTGGGCCTACCCTTATTAAACCTGTGGAAAGGATGATGGTTTTAACCTATACGGGGCTATAATAAATCAACTTTTTTCCTATCAGGGTAGGCTTATAGCTGTTAGCTATCGGAAAAACCCAGTTGCCTGAAACGTGGCGTTGGATAAAGGAGCAAACATGGACAACCCAAGCAAGCCGGTCAATGTCGGTGCCGTCATCTCAGTGCGCGGCAGCGTGGTGGACTGCAAGTTCGACCAGCAGTTACCGCCCATCCGCTCGGTGCTGCTGACCAATGCCCGAAAAATCATCATTGAAGTGATGGAGCAACTGGATGCCCATCGGGTGCGGGCCATTGCCCTGACCCCTACCCAAGGCTTGGCGCGGGGTATGGTGGTCGAGGATAGCGGCGGGCCGCTGACCACCCCTGTGGGTCGGGCTGTCCTCTCGCGCATGTTTGACGTGTTTGGCAACACTATTGACCGTGGTGCGGCCTTGACGGATGTTAGCTGGCGTTCTGTCCACAGCACCCCGCCACCGCTGGCGCGGCGCTCTACCCAGTCGGAAATCTTTGAGACGGGCATTAAGGCCATTGATGTGCTGATGCCTATGGAGCGCGGCGGCAAGGCGGGGCTGTTCGGTGGCGCGGGGGTCGGCAAGACCGTGTTGCTTACCGAAATGATCCACAATATGATCGGCCATCACGAAGGGGTCAGTATTTTTTGCGGCATTGGCGAGCGTTGCCGTGAAGGTGAGGAACTGTACCGTGATATGAAGCAAGCGGGCGTGTTAGATAATATGGTGATGCTGTTCGGGCAGATGAACGAACCGCCCGGCAGCCGTTTCCGTATCGGCCATGCCGCGCTGACCATGGCCGAATATTTTCGTGATGATGAACACCGTGACGTGCTGTTGCTGATGGACAATATTTTCCGCTTTATCCAAGCGGGCATGGAAGTGTCCGGCCTGATGGGGCAAATGCCTTCGCGGCTAGGCTACCAGCCGACCATGGGCACTGAGCTGGCGGGCTTGGAAGAGCGCATCGCCAATACCGACAGCGGAGCCATCACCTCCATCCAAGCAGTGTATGTGCCTGCGGACGATTTTACCGATCCGGCGGCGGTGCATACCTTTTCACATCTGTCCGCATCCATTGTGCTGTCACGCAAGCGGGCCAGCGAAGGGCTTTATCCGGCCATTGATCCCTTGCAATCAGGCTCCAAAATGACCATGCCGGGCATTGTCGGGGAGAGGCATTATAATTTGGCGCAAGAAATCCGCCGGACATTGGCGCAATACGCCGAGCTTAAGGACATCATCGCCATGCTGGGCCTAGAACAGCTCTCGCCGGAAGACCGTAAGGTGGTCGCCCGCGCCCGACGGCTGGAGCGCTTTCTTACCCAGCCGTTTTTTACCACCGAACAGTTTATCGGCCTAAAAGGCAAGCTGGTCAGCCTGAAAGATGCCTTGGATGGCTGTGAACTTATTCTGCGGGATGAATTCAAAGATTATCCTGAAAGTGCGCTTTATATGATCGGAACCATTGCCGAGGCGAAAGGCCAAGCCAGCCTGGGCAATCCCAGCCCGGCTTGAACTGGATTGCAACCACGCTAAAACATAAAGGTCGTTTATGCTGATGAACCTGAAAATTCTCCTGCCCTTCCAAGTGTTTGCCGAAAAAACGGGGGTTTCGCGCATTGTTGCGACCACCCGTGATGGTTCGTTTGGGCTATTGCCTAGACGGTTGGATTGCGTGGCCGCCCTATCGCCCGGCATTTTGACCTACAGCACCCAAGCCGAGGGCGACTGTTATCTGGCGGTGGACGAAGGGGTGTTGGTCAAAACTGGATACGATGTGCTGGTGTCGGTGCGGCGGGCTATCGGCGGGGCGCAATTGGGGGAATTGCGCACGATGGTGGAACGGGAGTTTCTGACCTTGGATGAGCATGAGCAAAGCTTACGCTCAGTCATGACCAAATTGGAAACAGGCTTTTTACGGCGTTTTGTGAACTTTCAACATGGGCGATAAATCCAAACCTACGGCTAACAAGCCGCCCAACCTCGCCGAACAAGTCGGCAGCAAAGCCGCCCTTAAACTCAAGGCGCAACGTAGTTCCACACTGGGCGTTTGGTTTGGTTTAGGCATGATGGGGATGATCGGCTGGTCGGTCGTTGTCCCGACATTATTGGGTGCGGCACTGGGCTTGTGGCTGGACAAACACTATCCGGGCCCGCATTCGTGGACGCTGGCCTTATTGGTCGCGGGGCTGACGATAGGCTGTTGGAATGCCTGGTATTGGGTGGCTAAAGAAGACCAAGCCATCCATCACAACCACGAGGATAACGATGACACCGACAGATGACATAATCGCCGGGATGCTGGCCCTGCTGGTGGGCGGGCTGCTGGGCATGGTGTTCTTTGGCGGCTTGTGGTGGACGGTGCAAAAAAGCCTGTCGTCACCCCATCCCGCCTTGTGGTTGCTGGGCAGTTTGCTGATCCGCACAGGTATAACGCTGGCGGGCTTTTATGCGGTCTCCGCAGGGGCTTGGCAACGGTTGTTGCTGTGTTTGCTGGGCTTTGTGCTGGCACGGCAGATGGTGATAAGGTTAAGCCCTGCCCTACCCTCAATCTTGGAACGCCCCGATGCACCTTAGTCCTGATGAATGGGTGTTTTGGCAGTATGGCTTTTTCAAGCTGAACGCCACCATTGTCTTTACTTGGGCACTGATGCTGATACTGGTGGTGGGTTCACGGCTAATCACGCGGCATTTGTCCACCGACATGCAGTTGTCCCGCTGGCAAAACCTGTTGGAAATCATCGTCACCACCATCGCCCAACAAATTGCCGAAGTCGGCCTGCCCCAACCCCGAAAATATCTGGGCTTTTTGGGCACATTGTTCCTGTTTGTCGCCACCGCCAACCTGTGCACGGTCATCCCCGGTTACGAACCGCCGACCGGCTCGCTCTCGACCACGATGGCCTTGGCGCTGTGCGTGCTGGTGGCAGTACCGCTGTTTGGCATCGCCGACCAAGGTTTCGGCAATTATCTTAAGACCTACCTAGAGCCAACTTTCATCATGCTGCCCTTTAACCTAATCAGTGAAATTTCGCGCACCTTAGCCTTGGCTGTCCGCCTGTTCGGCAATATGATGAGCGGGGCGATGATCATCGGCATCTTGCTGACCATCACCCCTTTTATTTTCCCTATTGTCATGACCGCGCTCGGCTTGCTCACAGGAATGGTACAAGCCTATATTTTCAGCATGTTAGCCGCCGTTTACATCGCCGCCGCCCTGCGCACCGGCCACCTTTCATCAAACCCTTGACCAGGAATCTAACGTATGGACAGTATGACTATCATTGCCGTGGCCTCGATTGCCATTGCCGGCATCACCACCGGTTTCGGCTGCCTAGGCCCGGCCTTGGCGGAAGGACGGGCAGTGGCGACCGCGCTCACGGCACTGGCGCAGCAACCTGACGCGTCCGCCACTATCACCAGGACGTTGTTTGTTGGTTTGGCTATGATCGAATCCACCGCCATTTACTGTTTCGTGGTGTCTATGATCCTCATTTTTGCCAACCCGTTTTGGAACCACGTCATCAGCCAAGCCGCAGGAAAGTAAGCGATGCTTATCGATTGGTTTACCGTGGCGGCGCAAATGTTCAACTTCCTGATTTTGGTGTGGTTGCTCAAACGCTTTCTGTATCAGCCCATCCTTCGCGCCATTGACGAACGTGAGCAACGGCTGGCCTCGATACAGGCAGAAGCCCAAGCCATAAAAGCCGCCGCCGAAACCGAACGCGGACAATTTCGGCACAACAACGAGGCCTTCAACCAGCAACGGGCCGAACTTATGGCTCTAGCCACCCAAGAAGCCACTGCCGAACGCCAGCGGCTACTGGATGCGGCACGGCAAGCCGCCGATGATTTAAGCGCCAAACGTCAGGCCATGCTGATTATGGAAGCCCACAACCTCAAGCAAGCCATCAGTAGCCGAACCCGTCAAGAAGTGTTCGCTATCGCCCGAAAGGTTTTGACGGACATGGCCGCCACCGACTTGGAAGCGGCGATGACGGGGGTGTTTATCCAGCGCTTACGGGCAATGGACGGGCAAACCCAAGCGGTGTTTGCCAACGCCTTAAAAAAAACCAGCGATCCCGTGTCCGTGCGTAGCGTTTTTGCCCTGCCCGATACCCAACGCACCGCCCTACAGCAAACCATTAATGAGTTGTTCGCCGCTGATATCGCCATCCGTTTTGAAACCGCCCCCGATTTGATTAGCGGTATCGAATTGGTCACACACGGCCAAAAAATCGCTTGGACTATCGCCGACTACCTTAGCTCAATGGAACAAAGTGTTAGCGAA
>JAQTNZ010000205.1 GCA_028713595.1 Methylovulum sp.
CTGACCAAAATTTTGTTTGCGTAGTTCCGCTTCGTGGATGGTGACAGTAAAAACTAGCCGTTGGATGTCGGTGGGCACTTTATCAAGCAACACAATGACCGATTCATCATCACCATCACCTGCGCCGGTGCGGTTATCGCCGGTATGTTCCACCGAACCGCACGTGGATTTGGTTTGGTTATAAAAAATAAAGTCGCTGTCCGAACGCACCTTGCCATCATCCTTGACCATAAACGCGCTGGCATCCAAATCAAAATCGGCCCCGTCCGTAGGCCTGGCATCCCAGCCTAAGCCGACAATGACATTTTTTAGGCTAGGGTCGGTTTTCGATAAACTGATGTTGCCGCCTTTGCTTAACGAAATACTCATAAAAATTAATCTCCGGTCATTATGTTAATGGTAAGACTTTAGTTTCAGACATGGGGACGCAAGGCCAATAAAGCAAGGCAAGCCCGCGAAGCCTATTACGGCAACACAGAGCCAATACCTGCGGCTATCATAACCTGTAATAGGTGGTTTTCCTAGCCAAGCGCTATGCAACAGATACGGCTTGCGGATGGCTTTTTTTGCAAATAAAAAATGACCGGAACCTCCTAGGCTGAGTTTTTGAATTATTTCTTATTTATTTTCAATTTGTTGCAAAATACTAGCAAATAGCGATATAAACCCTTGTCGGATTAGTGGGTAAATTTTAATTTATAGTTTTGACACAACACGGTTATCGTGATAAAAATTGCACCGTTGTTTAAGAAAACTTTCGACAACCGACCCATACACTATGGGTTGCTCCCTTGTAGGAAAGGGGAATAACAAAAATATTAATAACTATAGATGAGGATTTAGAAATGGCTGAAGTACAAGAAGACAACACATTGTGGTTCATCGTTGGTGGCTGTATCGCTGCAATCGTTCTTTTAGTAGTTTTACTGAAAAAAGACGAAACCAAACATTTACAAAGCGGCGCTGTTGCTGCGCTGCAAACTGAAACTTTTTCTAAAATAGAAAAAAGACACACTAGCAACAACGCTACTGCTGCTCAAATTTCAGGCAAATAAAACCAATACCCCTCCGCATGAACATCTCATCGGAGGGGTTTTGTTATCCGCAAAGGCAATACCCTCTTAAAGATTAGCTACGGCTGGCCAATAATGGCTGAGTCGCTTCCCCCCTTTTTAACTCCCTCTATAGCATCTTCGGTTTAGGCTGGCTGTAACAAGCTCATCCTTTACGCGCTGACAAGGCATCGCCCTCAAAACCAATCCCATCCCAGCCGTATTGCATAAACAGCCTGATGTTTGGGTGTCCGGCACCGTCCGGGTCATTTAGCACATCTTGCCGATAATAATCGCCAAACAAATTTAAGGTGGCTTGTTGGCTCAGTTGATGGATTTGGGCGAAGGCAAAAATCTTGCAAGAGCCTTCATTGGTGCCCGCAGGGCTGACCAAACGGCCATCACCTAGGCCATTGCTGAAGGCGGTCGGCGTGTAATGGTAATGTTCACCAATGACCGCGATAGTCTCGGCAAAGCTGACGGGGATATTTTCGGCTATTTTTTCAAGAAATACAGATAACGGCATAAGTCAACGCAGTAATCGGGATAGGGTTTTAAATTCAGGATGGGTGGCATCACGTAGCCATTCAAACAACACCGATTCGCTATTGGTGATGGTCGCACCTTGTTGGCGTAGCCGTTTGAGTGCGTAGCGTTTGTGTTCTTGGTTGCGCGAACAGACCGTGTCGGCAACAATGTGCACTTGATAGCCGCTAAAGAGCAGGCCTAAAGCGGTCTGTAAGATGCAGACATGGGTTTCTTGGCCGATCAGGATAACTTGCTTACGGCCACAGGTTTGCAACGCTTCGGTAAAGCCCGGCGCGGCGGTGCAGGCAAAGCCGGTTTTGGCAAAAATCGGCGTATGTTCGGGCAGTTTTTCGAGCAATTCAGGTTCGGTGTTACCCAAACCTTGCGGATATTGTTCAGTGACCAGCACCGGAATTGCCAGATGTTGGGACGCGGTCAACAAGATGACCGTATTTTTGCGCAACAGGTCGGCTTCTGCCATGACCGCCGTCAACTTGGTTTGTATGTCAACCATCACCAGGACGCTGTTCTGCGCCGATAATAAGTTAGGATGCTTATTCATAGCCGCTTAGCCTTTTTTCATAATTCGTGCTTTTTCACGCTGCCAGTCACGGTCTTTAGAGGCCGCCCGTTTATCGTGCAATTGCTTGCCTTTTGCCAAACCAATTTCCAGCTTGGCGCGTCCGTTTTTCCAATACATCGACAAAGGGATTAAGGTGTAACCCTTGCGCTCGACCGCACCGATCAGTTTATTCAGCTCATAACGGTTGAGCAGCAACTTTTTCGAACGCACCGCTTCGGGGTTGATATGCGTGGATGCCGACAATAAGGCGGAAATATGCGCACCCGACAACCACGCTTCCCCGCGCTTTATCGCCACATAACTTTCTTTCAGTTGCACTTTGCCCGCCCGTAGGCTTTTTACTTCCCAGCCTTGTAAGACCAGCCCCGCCTCAAAGCGCTCTTCTATGAAGTATTCGTGGGTCGCTTGGCGGTTGACGGCAATCGTCGAATTTTGTTGGGATTTCGCTTTTTTAGAATTTTTATCGGCCATAGGGCGGGAAGGACATTTAATGGGTAAAAGGATTGCCGTCGGCCTTAAATTTAAAACTGACGCAACGGAATAATTTTGCTATTTTACGCGATAATAATTCGATGATAATAATTAAAATGGGCTTTGAGGCTATCCACATGACAGACATAAAAAAATCACCCCAAGGCGAATGGTCATCCCATTTTGCCTTTGTTCTGGCGGCCACCGGTTCCGCCGTGGGTTTGGGCAATATCTGGAAATTTCCGTACATCACCGGCGAGCATGGCGGCGGGGCGTTTGTCCTGGTGTATTTGCTGTGCGTGATGCTGATTGGCGTGCCTATTATGATGGCGGAAACCCTGATGGGCCGCCGTGGCCGGCATAATCCGATCACTACGATGGAACATCTGACCGCTGAGGCTAAGGCCGATGAGCATTGGCATTATTTGGGCTGGATGGGCATTATCGCCGGTATTTTAATCTTATCCTATTATAGCGTGATTGCCGGTTGGGCATCGGCCTACGTCCTGAAAGCCTTCACAGGCAGTTTTTTTGGCGCGGATGCCGGTGCGGTCAAGCAACTGTTTGCCGACTTTATCGCCAGCCCTATCCAGCTTATTTTCTGGCATAGCGCGTTCATGTTGGCGACTATGTGGATAGTCAAACAAGGTATCCATAACGGTTTGGAAAAAGCCCTGCGCTGGTTGATGCCGAGCTTGTTTGTGCTGCTGATTTTATTGGTCGGCTATGCCATGACCACCCCTGGCTATTTCCAAGGCCTGCATTTTTTGTTTAACGTCGATTTTAGTAAGTTGACGGGCAATTCGGTGTTGGTGGCGATGGGCCAAGCTTTTTTTAGCTTTGGGTTGGGTATGGGGGCGGTGATGGTTTACGGCGCTTATCTGCCGAAAAAAGTCTCCATTACCGAAACGGTGCTGGTTGTGTCCTTGGCCGACACGGTGGTCGCTTTGTTAGCGGGCATTATCATTTTCCCGATTGTGTTTAGCAACGGCTTGCAGCCTGATATGGGCCCCGGGCTGATTTTTGAGACCTTGCCGATTGCCTTTGGTTCGATGTTTGGCGGCTGGCTGTTCGGGATTATGTTTTTTGTCATGCTGGTGCTGGCGGCCTTGTCCTCATCGGTCGCCCTGATTGAACCGGCGGTGGCTTGGCTGATTGAGACCCGTGGTTTTAGCCGCGAAAAAGCCGCGCTTTGGGCGGGTTTGGTGACGTGGGCCGTTGGCTTTGCCAGTATCTTTTCTTTCAATAGCTGGTCAGAATTTAAGCTGTTTGGGCATACGTTGTTCGACTTGATCGATTATGTGACCGCCAACCTGATGTTGCCGATAGGTGGTTTTGCGATTGCTATTTTTGCTGGTTGGATGATGGCCCTGCAACACAGCGAAGCCGAACTGGACTTGCCTAAAGCACAGTACCAGATTTGGCATTTGCTTATCAAATACCTAGCACCTGCGGGGGTGTTTTTCGTTTTTTTACATGTTGTAGGAGTGCTTTAAGGATGACGGTTGTACAAAAAAGCGCCTTGGTCAAATTCTCTGCCCAGCAAATGTTTGACTTGGTCAATGACATTGAAGCGTATCCGCAATTTTTACCGTGGTGCAGCGGTAGCCGCATCCTCAAACGCGCCCATGATATAGTTGAAGCGGAATTGTCCATCTCCAAAGGTGGTTTTAAAAAATCTTTCTCCACACGCAATTGCATTGACCAAGGCGGCAAAATAACCGTGTCTTTGCTGGACGGGCCGTTTTCGTATCTGGAAGGGGTTTGGAATTTTATGCCCTTGCGTGAAGATGCCAGTAAAATCACCTTGGATTTGGAATTTGAAATGTCCGGTAAAATCGCCAGCTTGGCGTTCGGGGCGGTGTTTAACCAAATTTGCAATACCATGGTCAGCTCTTTCACTAACCGCGCCAAGCAAGTGTATGTCTGAGCTGTTAGCCATTGAAGTGGCCTATGCCACGCCCGATCAACAAATCCTGTTGGCGTTGCAGTTGCAACCCCCGGCCACTGTTGGCGCGGCCATTGAAGCCTCCGGGATAGTGTCCCGTTACCCTGAGCTGGCGGGGGCAACGCTGACGGTCGGCATTTTCGGGCGGGTCACGGCTTTGGAGCAGCCTTTAAAAACGGGCGATAGGGTGGAAATCTACCGCCCGTTAATCCATGACCCTAAAGAAGCGCGGCGGCAACGGGCGGCAAAGTAAAACCTGCCTTGCCATTACGACGGGCAAGACCATGTGGTGGCTAAACCGTTGATCTTGCCGACCAAGGCAGTCCCCTGATTGCCCGTGACGTAATCGTTAGCATCCGGTTGCTTGTCGGTGTCGATATGTTTTAGGGTGCGGTTAAGTTGGCTACAAGCGGCATCCGGCAAATTTTGGGCTTTATAGTGTCCGGCAACCAACAGCTGGTTGCGCAAGGCCGTGCTATGTTGGCGACCCTTGCCGGTTCCGCTTAAGCCACCCTTGAGCAGATTGTCATCAAAAAAGTGCACCACGCTGATGACGGTGTCAGGGATGCTGGTCAGGCGCTCAAACGCGCCAATATCACAGCCGCCGCCTGTCGGTTGCGGGCGGCTGACACCGCGTTGGTCTTGGGCGGCACACAGCGGTTTGTTGGCGGTATCACGCGCCGGGCTGTTGGCTTGCAGCGCGTGGGTGGCGGTTTCGCCACCGTTGTCCAACAGCGGGGCCAATTTCGGATCACCCATCATATCTGCACCGCAACTGCCATCTTCAAGCAAGTTAATGCCTTGTACCGTGGTGATCCCCGCATTTTTGTTGACACAGTCGCCACCACTCTGGCTATTGGCTATCAGGGTATTGGTCAAGGTCAGGTTACGGAGGTTGAAAATCCCCCCGCCTTTAGCGGTTGCCGAGCGGTTGTTGGCTAAGGTGCTGTGGGTCAGGCTCAAATCGCCGTTGTTGACGATACCGCCACCGCTGTTGGCGGCTTGGTTGCCGGATACGGTGCTGTTGATT
>JAQTNZ010000206.1 GCA_028713595.1 Methylovulum sp.
TTGCGGCAACTTTAACGAAGCCGCCAGCCTGAACCTAGGCAATATCACCGACATTAAAAGCCTGCCTAGCCATGACATTTTAACGGCGGGGGTGCCTTGCCAGAGCTGGTCTATCGCCGGCAAAAACTTAGGCTTTGATGATGACCGTGGGCAGCTTTGGAATGACACCTTGTATCTGCTTAACCAAGCCCGCCCTAAAGCGTTTATTTTTGAGAACGTGAAAGGCTTGGCTGACCCCAGAAACCATGATGCCCTCGCCTATATTTTGGCAAGGATCGGTAAAGCGGGCTATTTTGCCCGGCATTTTGTCTTAAACTCATCAGATTACGGAGTACCCCAAGATCGGGTCAGGGTTTATATCATTGGTTTTTTGGATGCAACGCATTTACGCAAATTCCGCTTACCGCCGCCACAAAAAAGCACTTTAACATTGCGGGATGTCCTGCAAGATTGCCAAGCGGCAGCACCCGAACAAACCAATCCCGGAGAAACGGCGGATATTTTTGGCGACCTGATACCCGATAAAAAACGCTACCGCAAAACCAATGGCATGAATGATTTTTTCTTGTTCAATGACATCCGTAACGGCCCCACCACCATCCATTCTTGGGATTTGCTAGCCACCACCGCCAGACAGCAACATATCTGTTATTTGTTGTTAAAAAACCGCCGCAAAAAGACCTATGGCAGGTTGGATGGCAACCCCTTGTCACTGGCCCATTTCCAGCAACTGGACGATACTATCCAAGCACAAGAATTGGCGGAATTGGTGGCCTTGGGCATTTTTAAAACCGTTGCCTACACTTACGCCGTCCAAGCCCACCAGCTCCCCTTAAACGAGGGCGAGCAGTTGGTATTGCAGCGGGTGTCCGCCGGAGAAATCACTTTAGATGCCCTGAAAGAATGCCGCGAATTGAAAAAAGCCCGGATTCCGTTTGAAAAAGTGCTGGCTGATCTGGTTGCCAAACAAGTGCTGGCCTGTACAGAAATCAGGTATGAATTCAGGTACACCAAAATCAGCACAGGTATCGAAGGGGTCAACCGGATATTTTTGCCCAAATCCGAGGCCTTCCCCACCTTAGTGGCCAGTGACAGCAATGATTTTGTCGCCCTAAAAGATGTGGTGGCGGACAACGACCATGACTATAAGCAAGCGTTTTTGGAGCAGGTTTTCCATAAGAACCTGTATAGGAAAATAGCCAAAGAAGAAGCCTGTCTGATTCAAGGCTTCCCTAAAACGTTTGTATTGCCAGAATCACGCAGCCGCTGGATGAAGCTGATCGGTAACAGCGTTTCCGTTCCCGTCATCCAACTATTGGGGCAAGCGATTCTGGCGACTGGCTGCGTGGATCGCGCATCGGCCTATTGTCCGCCTATGGCGGCTATGGAAATGGAATAGGCTGAGTTTTTAAGGCTTAAAGCCCTCAAAACTCATAAACACTAACGATTAATTTATACCTATAACCTATCTATGGGGCTGTTAATATTATTAATGGCATTAAACTTAATGACAATGGAGCATTAGCATGGGAACACCGTTTACTATTCGAATATTTGTCCCAGATGGCGAACCCGAAGGTATCCGTATTATTGATCGGATGAATTGGACAGGAACGGGCATAATTTTCCCGCGTGTTAAATGGGAGGAAGTCAAACTGCGCACGGAAATGGGCAAAACCGGCATTTATATCTTAGTCGGTTATCAAGATAATGACAGCGACTTGCACCGCATTTATATCGGGCAAGCTGATGGCATAAGCAATCGCATTGAGTCGCATATAAAAAAGAAAGATTTTTGGGATTGGGCCGTTTGTTTTGTGTCTAATAGTGGTGGGCTGAACCGCGCCCATGTCACTTGGCTGGAATACGAACTTATCCAACGCGCCAAAAAAATTAACCGTTGTCATTTGGACAATAGTAACGAACCGCAAGAACCCTCGTTAAGCGAAGCCGAAAAGGCTGATACCCAAGGGTTCTTAAATGAAATGCTGCAAATCCTCCCCTTAGTTGGCTTGCGGGTATTTGAGCCAGTTAAAACCATTAACGTTAACGCAACCATAGGCAAACTGAATGTGGAAACGCTTAAAAGCAAGCCCCCACAATGGTATAAGGGTGAAGACACCCTTATTGTCCCCGCCCAAAAAGAGGGGTTTGAGGAATCATTCCTAGGTGAAAAATGCTGGTATGCGATACGCATCAGCAGCGGCATGCTTGAACGCATCAAATACATAGCCGCCTACCAAACTGCGCCCATCAAAGCCATTACCCATTATGCGCTTGTCGATTATATAGAGCCTTATGGCGAGAGCGGCAAATACAAGTTGATTTTTAAAGGCGAACCCATAGCAATCAAACCCATCCCTTATGCCGATGCCAACAAAGGCACGATGCAAGGCATTAAATACACGCACTTTGAAAAATTACAAAAAGCTAGCAAACTCAGCGACTTTGATAAGCCATTAAGAGATTTTGACAAGCTGGGCTAAACAGTTAACTTTATCACTTTGGGACATCGCTGCCGATAGGCAAAAGCCGCTGGCCTGACCGTTAGGAGATGTCCATCCCATTGATAGAACAAAAGGAAGTTAAACTTTGTCTAAGGAGCTAGGTTTTTTAACGCGGTAAGGTACATTTTCATAGAACACAATGCCCCTTACCACGCTCCCAGATTTGAATAGCCACTACCCCCCAACTGCTCCCTTATCTTCTGGCTATCCGGCATATTCTGCACATCCCAGCGTATGACGGTCAGGCCAGCGGCTTTGATGGCCTGGTCTTTTTTTCCATCAGCCTGTTGCCTTTTTTCACTCTTATGGCTGTTGTCGTCCAGTTCTATTACGGCGACAATGCGTGAATCTTTGTTGCAGACTAAAAAATCTGCGCTCATCCGGTTGATTTTGTTGTTCCATTCGTGGAATGGGTAGCCTTGCTTAACGCCCAAAAATCGGGATAGCTGGACTTGTGCCAAGACAATATGGTCGGGTAAGGCTGCGGTTAGCCGGTAATACAGTGCTTGCTCCGGTTTCGACATGACTTTTTTGGCGTAGTACGGCAGGCTGTCCTCTACCACGCTTTGTTTGCCCGCCCTTTTGTTGAGTATCAAGGTAACGATAATGCCTATCAGTAGGACAACGCCGACTGCGTATTCAGGTCTCATAATGCGCCTCTTAGGTTATTAAAAATATCCGTTTTAAATTTCAATAAAAGCCGCAGGAATTTTACTGGATTAGCGGTGTTAAATCTAACTGCCGCCTATTTTTTGTCATTGTGCGGCTGGTTTCCTCATGACGGCTGGCACTTTTAGGCGTTTGGATAAGCGCGAATAGGCGCATAAGCCAAAAAATGCTAGGATTCTCTGGACGCTTTAGTAGGCGGATTGGCTTTTAAGTCGCCGTTAAAAGCTTGGCTGTGCCTGGGCGGCTGTGGTAACTTGGCTGTAGATTGGCTTAAGACGCTATATAATGGCGGTTTAGGGGTTGGCTGGGTTATTTTCCCGGCACGGCTTCACTGCCATTAAGTTAAGGATTTGTGCCTGTAATTTCAACAAGATAGGATTATTCGTTCGCCCTGAGCTGGTCGAAGGGTGGACGGTTAATCCGGTCATGGTTCGACAGGCTCACCACGAACGGATTAACTTACTACGACCTTAACTCAATAGAGTTTTCTATGTTATTGAATAAAAATAGCATTCCTTAACTTAATGGCAGTGCGGCACTGCCCCCTTAATGTATGGCTGACAATCTCCCTTTCCCCCTTCCCTACTTCATGAGAATTTTAGGTATAGACCCCGGCTCCAGGCTGACGGGTTACGGTATTATTGAGCAGGGCCCGCGTGGCTACCGTTATGTGGCCAGCGGTTGCATCCGTATTAATGTGGATTATTTTCCTGACCGTCTGAAGCTGATTTTTGATGGTATCCGCCAGATTACTGAGCAGTACCAGCCGGAGCAGATGGCTATTGAGCAGGTGTTTATGCACAAAAATGCCGATTCCGCGTTAAAATTAGGCCAAGCGCGGGGTGCGGCGATTTGTGCGGTGCAAAGTCTGGGCTTGCCGGTGTTTGAGTATGCGGCGCGGCAGGTGAAGCAGGCGATTGCCGGTAAGGGCAGCGCCGATAAGTTGCAGGTGCAGCACATGGTGAAAATATTACTTAATATTCAGGGCGAGTTGCAGATTGATGCCAGTGACGCGCTGGGTATCAGTCTGTGCCATGCCCATTATCAACAGACGGCTGACCGTTTACAGCAGGGTTATCGATGATCGGTTTTTTACGCGGCAAGTTGGTGCATAAGGCGCCGCCGTTATTGCTTTTGGATGTACAGGGGGTCGGTTATGAGATCGAGGCCCCGATGACGACGTTTTATGATCTGCCGCTGGTGGGGGTGGAGGTCACGCTGCATACGCATTTGGTGATCCGCGAGGATGCGCACAGCCTGTTCGGTTTTTTAAAGGAAGCTGACCGGGCGCTGTTTCGGACATTGATACGGGTTAATGGTGTCGGTCCAAAACTGGCGTTGACGATTTTGTCGGGGCAAAGTGCGGAGGAGTTCCAGCGTTGTATCCAAGATAATGATACGCAAGCACTGGTGCGCTTGCCGGGTGTCGGTAAAAAAACCGCCGAGCGTTTGGTGATAGAGCTGCGTGACCGCTTGCCGGCATTGGGCGATACCAGTGCCACCAGCACTGTCAGTGCATCCACTACGCCAGTGGTCGCCCATCCTAAGCAGGAGGCTATCAGTGCCCTGTGCTCGTTAGGCTACAAGCCCGCCGATGCCAGCAGGATGGTGCAGTCGGTCAATGCCGAGGGTAAAAGTTGTGAGGATATTATCCGCCTCGCCTTACAAGGGACGCTGAAATGATCGAAAGTGACCGCGTCATCACCGCCCATAGCCATTTGGATGAGGAGCGCCAAGACCGCGCTATCCGCCCGAAACGTCTGGCCGAATATGTCGGGCAAAAAGAGTTGTGTGCGCAAATGGAGATTTTTATCCAAGCGGCTACGGCGCGTAAGGAGGCGTTGGATCACGTACTGATTTTTGGCCCCCCTGGTCTTGGCAAAACTACCTTGGCGAACATTATTGCGGCGGAGATGTGCGTCAAAATCCGCCAGACTTCGGGGCCAGTGCTGGAAAAAGCCGGTGATTTGGCGGCGTTGCTGACTAACCTTGAAGCCCATGATGTGCTGTTTATTGATGAAATTCACCGCCTCAGTCCGGCGGTGGAAGAGATTTTGTATCCGGCAATGGAAGATTACCAGTTGGATTTGATGATCGGTGAAGGCCCTGCCGCCCGTTCCATCAAGCTTGATTTGCCGCCGTTCACGCTGGTGGGTGCGACTACCCGTGCGGGGCTGTTGACTTCGCCCTTGCGTGACCGTTTTGGCATTGTGCAACGGCTGGAGTTTTACACCTTGGATGAGCTGACCAGCATTATTTTGCGCTCGGCTAAGGTGTTGGGCATCAGTATGGAAAGTCAAGGCGCGTTTGAAGTCGCCCGCCGTTCACGCGGTACGCCGCGTATCGCCAACCGCTTGTTGCGGCGGGTGCGCGATTATGCCGAAGTCAAAAGCAACGGCATCATCACCGAATCGGTCGCC
>JAQTNZ010000207.1 GCA_028713595.1 Methylovulum sp.
CTGTTATCACTCGCCCAAAGGCCACTGATATTAACGGAATTTAAATCAAACCCCGTTAAGGTAAACGAAGTCCGAAATGTAAAGTAACTGCCGACAGTATCGCCCCCCGTGGTATTTGTCGAAATCCAAGTGGAACTATTGGCGACAGTACCCGCAGACGTAACCGTTGCACCTGTTCCAGAAGAAACGGCACTATTCACGCTAGTGTTATAACCTACCCAACCAGGTGTTTGAGCAACGTTAGTCCCGCCCACATTAGCAGAGGTAACCGAATAGCTAGGGCTTGAATAACTGCCAATAGCCGCATAAGCCGCCGCCGCATTAGCTCCTGTAGTTACTGCATAGGAATAATGACTATCAGCGTTATCATCCGTCAGCATATTACCACTACCATCAACCCCCGTACTATACAAGCCACCCGATGTATTTAAAAAATTGATGCTGGTCGCTTGCGCGCTACCCGCCCACAGCGTCATAGCGGCAACCGCTAACGCCGAACAGTTAAAAATTTTATTTAGTTTTTTCATTAGCCGATTTCCTCATAATTTGTCAGAAAATTTAAATCCGTTAGTTGCCAAAAAACCTGACAATGACGTTCATAGCAACAACGATATAAAACCTAGCACATTACATACCAAATAACCAGAAAATCTAATCCTGTTTTTTTTCAAGTGAATAGAGGGGTCTGGCAGACCTGGCATTTTAGTGGTGTAAATTTTTTTGACGCTATACACTGCATGTTAATTACGGTAAAACAATGCTTACTCTCAACAAGATTTACACTTCCTAAATTTGCCATTCCGCATATAGGGATTATAGTGCTATCTTGCGGTTTATTTTATCATTTTTTACAACTTAAAACCTAATCCTATGCCACTATCCAACCCCAACCTCCTGATCTTGGTTGACGGCTCTTCTTTCCTGTTCCGCGCTTACCATGCCATCCCCCCGTTGACCAGCCCCGCCGGCAAGCCGACCAACGCCATTTACGGGGTCAGCAATATGCTGCGCAAACTGATGGGCGACTATGCCAGTGACCACATATCAGTGATTTTTGACGCACCCGGCAAAACCTTCCGCAATGAGTTGTATGACCAATACAAAGCCCATCGCCCCCCTATGCCGGACGATTTACGAGTACAAATTGAGCCTTTGCATCAGTTGATCCGGGCGATGGGGCTGCCGTTGCTGATGGAATCGGGGGTGGAGGCGGACGATGTTTTGGGAACACTGGCGTGCCGTGCGCAAGCAAGGGGCTATCAGGTCATCATAGTCACTGGCGATAAGGATATGGCGCAATTGGTCAACGGGGACATTATCCTAGAAAACACCATGTCCAACACCCGTATGGACGTTCAAGGCGTTATCGACAAGTTTGGGGTCAAGCCTGAGCAGGTCATTGATTATCTGGCGTTAATGGGTGATACGGTCGACAACATCCCCGGCGTGCCTAAAGTCGGCCCGAAAACGGCAGCCAAATGGTTGGAGCAGTACGGTACACTGGAAAACCTGATTGACCATGCCCAAGAGATCAAAGGCAAAATTGGCGAGAACCTGCGCAACGTGCTGCCACAACTGCCGCTGTCCAAACAACTGACGACTATCCGCTGTGATTTGGACTTGCCCTTTGGGGTGGATGACTTAAGGCAACAGCCAATGGATAAAACCGCCTTACAAACCCTGCTCACCGAACTGGGTTTTTTGTCTTGGCTGAAAACCTTGGATAGCATCGTAGTACCCGAACCTACCAATATTGCCGAACCAACAACGGCAGCACCTGTTTATGAAACCATTTTGACTAAAGCACAGCTTGATGGTTGGCTTAAGCGCTTGGAAGCCGCCGAGCTGTTTGCATTTGACACCGAAACCACCAGCTTGGATTATAGCGTGGCGCAAATTGTCGGCGTGTCGTTTGCCGTGAACG
Source organism: Methylovulum sp. (assembly GCA_028713595.1). Lineage (GTDB taxonomy): Bacteria > Pseudomonadota > Gammaproteobacteria > Methylococcales > Methylomonadaceae > Methylovulum. Next base: position 1,925 of record JAQTNZ010000207.1, read on the forward strand.
CAAACCATGCCGCTTATGTGCCGCTGGCACACGCTTATCCGGGTGCACCCAAACAACTTGACCGTAACGAAACGCTGGCAAAACTCCGCCCGCTGCTGGAAAACCCCACCAAAGCCAAGGTGGGGCAAAACCTTAAATATGATAGCCATGTCTTAGCCAACCACGGCATTGCCCTGCGTGGCATTGCCCACGACACCATGCTGGCCTCTTATGTTCTTAACAGCACGGCCAGCCGCCATAACATGGATGATCTGGCAAAGCTCTATCTGGGTGTGGACACCATCCATTACGAGGATGTGGCCGGCAAAGGCGTGAAGCAAATCGGCTTTCAGGAAGTGGCTATCGAACAGGCAACACCTTATGCCGCCGAAGATGCCGACATCACCCTACGCTTGTATCAGGTGTTATCCGCAAAACTGCAAGCACAGGCGGGCTTATGGCGTTTGTACACCGAACTGGAAGTGCCGCTCATCAGCGTGCTGGTGCGGATTGAACGCAATGGCGTGTTAATCGACACCGCCATGCTGGCCCAGCAAAGCTTGGAGTTGTCCAGCCATATCATTACCTTGGAACAGCACGCCCATGATCTGGCGGGCCGGGCTTTCAACTTGGGTTCGCCCAAACAAATCCAAGATATTCTTTACGGCCAGCTAAAACTGCCGGTGCTAAAGAAAACCCCGAAAGGCCAGCCCTCGACCGATGAGTCGGTGTTACAGGATTTGGCGCTGGAGTACCCGCTACCTAGGTTGATTTTGGAATACCGGAGCCTGAGCAAGCTGAAATCAACTTACACCGATAAGCTGCCGCAACAGGTGGACGAAAAAAGCGGGCGTATCCATACCTCTTACCATCAGGCGGTGACGGCGACGGGGCGGCTGTCATCATCCGACCCGAACCTGCAAAACATCCCGATACGCAGTGCTGAAGGCCGCAAAATCCGCCAAGCCTTTATCGCCCCGCCTGGTTATAAAATAGTCGCCGCCGATTATTCGCAAATTGAGTTGCGCATTATGGCGCATTTGTCGGCGGATGAAGGCCTATTACGGGCGTTTGGTCAAGGCGAGGACATCCACAAAGCCACCGCCGCCGAAGTGTTTGGGGTCGAACCGGGGCAAGTCACCCAAGAACTTCGCCGCTCCGCCAAGGCCATCAACTTCGGGTTGATTTATGGCATGTCTTCGTTTGGCTTGGCACAACAATTAGGCTTAGACCGCAAGCAGGCCCAGGCTTATATTGACTTGTATTTTGCCCGTTATCCGGGGGTCAAACGTTACATGGATAACATCCGCGAACAGGCGCGTGAACAGGGGTTTGTCGAAACCTTGTTTGGCCGCCGCCTGTATTTGCCGGACATCAAGTCCCGTAACGCCAACATCCGCCAATACGCCGAGCGCACCGCCATTAACGCGCCTATGCAGGGTACCGCCGCCGATATTATCAAGCGCGCCATGATTGCCACGGACACCTGGTTAACTCAAGCGCAGCCGGATGTGAAAATGATTATGCAGGTACATGATGAATTGGTGTTTGAAATAGCCGAAACCGAGCTTGAAGCCTGCACGGCAACCATCAAAAACCTGATGAATGCCGCCGCCGAACTTAAAGTGCCGTTGGTGGTGGATATAGGTGTCGGGGACAATTGGGATGAGACGCATTAGCTGATTTTTTCATGCCGAAAATTTTTACCAAAAAAAGCACTGTGCCGGAACTTTTTTTTTAACGCCGCGTCTTATCTACGTCCGCCTTCCACGGCGGACAGCCAGCTGTATTCCCCCCTTTGTTAGACGGCTGGCTTCCCCTCAAGCCCCAGTGTTTTTCTCCAGACGCTGGGGCTTTCTTTTTATAGGCCCCCTCTGGCTTTTTGACACAAGGGAAGAACCCCGCCTCTTCACCATTTCGCCTAAAAACAGACGGATAACCTCAAATTAATAGATATAAACAGCGAATAATATCGTTTTGTTACAAACTTAAGTGGCATTAAACTGACCCCATGAAAAACCATACCATTTATGGTAGAATAGCCTTCTCTCACTTAAAAGGGGTAAATCCCATGCCACAAAGCTTTGATGAACTGCTTGACTATGGCAAAAAATTTTCGGGCTTGACACCCGAACTTGAGACTTGCCTAAAAGATATTGCTCCTGTAATCACCCCCCATTTAGAAACAGTGACCCATGCCTTTTACGGGCATTTATTGACCATACCCAATACCGCCGACCATTTGGAAGGACGGGTTGAACATCTAAAAGCGGCCCATTTACAGTGGCTCTCCAATTTGTTTTTACACACCATCGATGCGGAATTCGCCAAAACCATGTACCGGGTCGGTGACATCCATGTCAAAGTCAATCTGCCTATCGAGTTCATGTCAGGCTCCATGACCCTGATCAACAACCAGCTGGTTTTGCTGGTGTTGGACTTGTTTGCCCTTGATCCGAAAAAATGCGCCCAAGCCTTATGCGCAATCAATGCGGTGACGGGGCTGGCCTTAATGATCATGCTGATGGTCATGCAAAAATCCTACAAAGAATCCGCCATTGCCGAAGAGCTGGAAAAGTTCCTGACCATTTCTGGCATGAGCAGGTCATTGTTCAGCAACTTGGCAAACGCCTACGAATAGCCAGGCAACATCCTCCACAGCGGATTTTTCATAAAGGCATGGGAGCGACCTAAGCGTCACCGTGCCTTTATCGGCAAATTTGCCAGCCCTATTCCGCCACCACCTCCACCACGCCGTCAGCCGCTAAGGGCCCGGCCAAGGCAAATAAACCGTCCAAAGCCTGATGCACTTCATCCACACCGATTTTCTTTAACGCGGAAAACAATTGGATGGTCAAGGGCACGGTCAGCTCTTTTAGCTCCCGCTGCACCTGCAACAGGGTGTTTTTGCCCGCACCGTAAGTCAGTTTATCGGCTTTGGTCAACAGGATATGCAACGGCAACTCGCTATGCTGGCACCATTCCACCATTTGCCAATCAAATTCGGTCAGCGGATGGCGGATATCCATGACCAAAATAATCGCGCACAAGGATTTGCGGTGGGTCAAATAAGTTTCCATCAGTTTATGCCACTCCTGTTTGACCTCAAAAGGCACTTTGGCATAGCCATAACCAGGCAGGTCAACAAAGCGTAATTGCCCGTTAATTTCAAAGAAATTAAGCATTTGTGTCCGCCCTGGCGTTTTGCTGATCCGCGCCAAGGCGTTTTGTCGGGTCAGGGTGTTGATTGCGCTGGATTTTCCGGCATTGGAACGGCCTGCAAAGGCAATTTCCAAGCCCTCATCAACCGGCGTGTCCTTAAGATGCGGGGAACTGTTTATAAATTTTGCTTGGTGGTAAATTGGATTCATCGTCGCCTCGCTTAAGCGTAGTAATTAGGGTAGAATTTGATAGATAACACAGCCTGAGTCATCAATGAAGGCTATTATAACGAACTGGTGCCGCCAGCAAGCACAAAGCCTCTCCCCCTCTTGTAAAAGGCGGGCTGTTTTTGCTGGCCGCCATCAGTGACCAACTATTTTATTCCGGCTATCCTTTAATACGCGACAACGCAAGGGGCCGTCCGTGATGGACTTGTCTAAGCACGAGCGGTTGACCCTTGCGTTATCCCCTATCAATGGAAGCCTTTTATTGACGAAGGGGA
>JAQTNZ010000208.1 GCA_028713595.1 Methylovulum sp.
GAGCCTCCCAAACGCCTGATGGCATCCGCGTTTTTGATGTACGCGTCTTCGGTTCGGGACAGGCCGGCATGGGAGCGCTGGGCAATGTCAAACAGCTCCTTCTGTACGGCCACCTGCTCCTCGTAGCTGTCCGTCACCATCGCCAGCTTTGCGGTCAATGTCTGGTAATTGTCCGCAGTTCGGATGATTTCAGCACCCCATTGGGCAATCATTTCCGCAAACTTGAACGCCAAAAACTGGTTGAGGCGGTTGCCCAAGGTGCCCAGCTGGTTGTCAAGGGTCTGCACGTCCCCGCGCACCTCGTTGACCGACGGCGAGGCATTGTTCTGTGCGTCAATAATCAGGCGGACACGAAGATCGGACATAAAGGTCGGATGGCAAGGAATTTATCAGGCTTTATGATCACGTTTTGAAGGTCAAAAAAAAAGGTGTGAAATGTTTCACACCCTTTTGGCATCATCGATAGTTTTAATTCATATCAATCCATTTTTGCTTGGCATCAGCCGCACCATAACCTATAAAAACAGCAACTGACGCTAAAGCCCTTGCAAATTGATAGAGTGGAAAAGACAACAACCGCAAAAAAATTATATGCAACGGCAATAATATCCTGCCCTTAAATTTCATTGTATCCACGCCTAAAATGTTTACAACGTCTCTAAATACGCGATCACCTCTAAAAAAAACGACCACGGGTAATCCAACACATTTACATGTCCACGCTCGATCAGGATGCAACAGGCACGGTAGATGGGCCTGGCACTAGATCGTTTGTTGCGGGGCTTTCCGCTTTTTGCCTTTTTTCGTCCAGGGCTTTCTTCGCCCGTCTGCGGGACAAAAAAGAGGTGTTGGCCTCGACAAACGCGCTGGCTATGGCATCCCAGTCCGAGCCGCACAGGTCGGCCATGTCGGCCGCCGTACCATCAGCAGCGGTCACGGCCAAATTTCCGCCCAAGTGCGCCACCAATTTGTCGGTGTTGACAAAGATAAGGTCGTCCAGCCCGGCGAAGTCGCCCTCGGCCATTTCGACCAAGGCCGCGCAATCACGCACCTTAAGCTCCTTGGCGACGGCCTTGTATCCGCAGCCCAATTCGATAGTCTTGTCAGGTTTCATCAGCCGTACACCACATCAGTATCGAAAGAATGCTCAGCTTGGCCGTCCAGCTTGATCACCGTCCCGTCAAATTCCGCCGCCACGAAATCATCATTTAACAGGTTGATGTCCGTCTTGGGTATAAGCACCATTTTAGGGATGATGCCGTATGCGTCAGTGTCGTCTTCAAGCCGCACACCGTCAAATGTCAGCTGCACCTCAATCTTGGAAGCCTCGCCGCCCGCAATGCGCGTACCTGTTATTGCCGCATAGCTGTAGGCTATGGCCGTGCTGGCATTATCGACAATAGACCCCGTGCTCAAGGCGCGGATTGCGCCGATGCGGGGGTTGACTTCAAAATCCACCCCTACGGTCTTACCAGTGATGGCAACCGACGACACGTTGCGGTTGTCCAGCCCGACCCACACATCATGGGGTAGCGCATGTGATTCGGCGGTGACCGTGCCGCTACCAGTACTCAACGCATCAGCCGTGCCCAAAAACAGCATGGCCAACATCTCAGGATCGGCGGCGTTGATTCCGATGCCCACCATCGTCGGCTTCGGCACGGACACCACGCCCTTTACCCGACCATAATCGCCCCGCTGTTTTGATGTCCGCGTTTTCAGCGTGGCATCGGTTTTTATCGACAACTTACTGCCGGCAATCGGCCCTATCAAAGTTTCCGGCAAAGTGCCGTCAGGATTGTATCGGCGCAAATAAATATCGCCTTTGTATTGGATACCAGCCGTCGTAACGCCCATAATATTAGACCTCTATCAAATAATGTGCCGCAAGCCAGTCGCGTTCGTCCGGCATAACGGCAATAGTTTCGCCCTTGGCAACGGGGACTCCGGCATGGGTGTGACCATTGACTGCCATCACCACCCTAATCCGCCCACCCCCCGCCGTCGGCGGTTGTTCAATAATGGCGGCATCCAAAAAATGACCACCCCCCAAATCCTCATCGCTCTCCATCACCCCATCCCCGTAGTAATAACTTTTGTGGCAAACATTAACGGGAAATGTACAAACCCGTTATTTTCAGATTTGCGGTAAATATTCGGCACCCGTGACAAAGGGTTCAGCTCCTTGCGGATTTCATACCCTTGCAGCACCGAAATGACATGCGCCAAAATTTGTCCCGCTTCCGCCTGGGCGGCGCCACCCGCATCGGCCACATTGCGCACAGACACCAAGACCAGCCAAATCTGCCAAACAACCTGGCTTTTGCCGTTTTTGTTTTCGCCGCCCGGCCCCGTGTCCACCTTGTCATCGTGGTACACCACGCCGATGGACGGGTGCAGCGCGTTCTTGACCAACCAGTCCAAACTCAGCGCCACCCTGATGTTCGGCGTGGGCACTTCGGTTAGCTGGTCACGCAACCGTGCGACAATCAATTGCCCTGCACTTAAATAATCGGCCATCAGAACTTGTTCCAGTCAAAATTGGACGACACCGCCCGCACGGCCATCGTGCCGGTCACGGCGACCGTCGTGTCGGTCGGCCCCAGCGTGATTTTTTTCGCCTGCACATCACGCAGCCACTGCACCGCATCTTTATAGCGCATAGTGACCGGCTCGTTTTCAATATTTTGGTACAGGATGCTGCGGGCGATATGGCCGCACATCTCCGGCAACGCGCTTTCGGCAATAACGCCGTCCGACAGGGGGAGCGGGTACACCGTCCGCAAATACCCGTCAATCTGACGGCTGGCGGCGGCAATGGCCGTCAGCACGGGCGCTTCGTTAAGCTCGCCCGTGCCGGGGTCAACCCCCGCACGTTGCTGCAACTCAAGCAACGTGAACTGCGCAATCAATTGGTCGAGTGTGCAGTACATTACGCACCGCCCGCCGCATCCACCGCTTCGGGCGGTTGTTCGGGATTACCCTGATCCGCCGCTTCCGGTGGTTGTTCAGACTGGCCTTCAGCCAATGCTTCGGGTTTGCCCTGATCCGTCGCTTCCGGTGCGGTGACAAGGGGAGCGGGTTCTGCAATAACACCCAATTCCCATAGCCTTATAACTTCATCGCCAGGCAGTTCAACAACGGCGCCGACAGCGTATTTCTTGCCCCCTGACTTCAGGGGCGACATGACCTTGCAGGGTATCAGCCCGTCACCTTGCTGTTGCTGTTGCATTTACGCCACCGCATTCTGGATTAAAAAACCCGAACTAATGCCCGACAAGACGGCCACGCGTTCGTAGCCGACACCGTACACCCATGCCTTTGTCGCGTTTTCCCAATACGGCAGCTCAACCAGTGGGTTGCCTTCCATCGCATAGGTATAGCCAAACGATGGCTCTTCGTTGGTGGACGGCTCTGGCGGCACATAGGCCAAAATGGCGTCCTTGCCCCATAAATCGGTTGACACATTGGTGTCATCGGTCGCAATGGCCTTGCCTATCAGCACCGTGTCGACCTCAAAAACACTGGCCAACAGATCGGATGTCAGGACACCCTTTTGCGTGTATTTGATTTTGTCCAGCAACCTGGGGTGCTCTTTCAGTTGCCGGAAAACGGTGGCGCTGATTTCAAAAACATTGGGATAAATCCCCGTTTGCTGCCGGATGGCCTCTTTGGCGTCGTTGACATCAGAAATGGGGTCGGAGTTGGCATAGTCAGACCATTGGCTGGTGCCGCTTAACGTCACCTTATTGGTGGACGCATAATTGGCGGCGTTCCGGGCGATAGAGGCTTGCTGATACTCCAGCTGCAATTCCGACACCCGCATGTTCAGGTTGATGGCCCGTGAGGCCACGTCAATGCCCGGCACGATGGAGGCGTCCCGCAACTGCTCACGCGGCACCAGCACTTCAATGCCGTGGTTTTCTAGGGCAAAGGGCTTGCCCAAATAACCAAAGGTTATGCGCTTGTAAGCCGTGCCTGGTGCGCGGCGGGTGTTGTAAAGCCTGAACGCTTCTTTGCCGAATTCTAGAATTTGGCCACCGGACGTCTGGACAGGCACTCGCGGGAACAGCCCCATGCCGATATTGCCGGGCAACACATACCCCTGCACAACCGTGGTCAGGATGGGGTCAATCACCCGCGATTGGGCAAGGTTTAAATTTTGTACAGTCATGATGCTAATTCCCTAATTCGACAACAGTAAAACTTCAAACGCGATGCCCGCCGCCGACACCGCTGACAACGCCCGTGCGACGGCAATACCCGTATTATGGGTAATCAACCTGCCGCCACTGCCCACTTCCAGTTGCGCACCGTTTGCGATGGCCGCGCCCGATACGGCAATCGTCGTGCCTTGCACGTCAACACCTACGGCATCACCAGCAACAGCATCGGTGATGGCAAACCCGTACACGGCGACACCCGCACCGGCAATACTGCCCGCATACGTCAAGGGGGAATAGGCCGTCACGTCCGTCGCGGCGATGACCGACAACGTCAATAGAGGTTTCTTGCTTGCAGTATAAGCAGTCATCACGCACCCCCGACCATTTTAACGGCGGTCATATAATTAACGCCTGCATTGGCCCGCATATAGGCCAGCGCCTTGTTATGTAAGGCCAACCCCGCCGCATCAACTTTGGTGCCTGGCGGGGCTGAAAAATCGGAAACAACCTCGTCGCCCTGGCCCTGGTATTGGCTAAAGTCCACCGCACCCGTTTTGACCGCCACGGGCAGTGCGGCCAGTATGCTTTTGAAAAAATCCCGCTGATTGGTTTGCTTCTTGGTGTCGCCATCGCCGACGCTAAACTCAAACAGGCCTGTGTCGGCATCACCCAGGTGCAGCATAAAATCGACCGCGCCCTCAAGCAATGCGGGTTTCACCCCGCGCTTTATGTGCGCGTCAATCTCGGCCTGACATTCCGCGCGTTTACGCACAGCGCGTTCGGCGGCCAGTTGCTGTTCCAGTGTTTTTGATTGGGCGGAAAAGTCCGCCACCTGTCTTAGTGCGTCCGCCGCCTCGCGTCTTGCGGCATCCAGCTCGGCCTGTGTCGCCATCGTCTTGTCCTGTGGTTGGTGTTGTGAAAAATTTGCAGGGTCGCCGGAACCCGCCGGATCGGCTCCGGCGGGTTCATCAACCTCATCCTGTTGCTCGTCCTGGTATTGCTGGCCGGATAGCTGTGCAAGCTGGTCAAGGTCGCCATTGGTGACAATGGCGTCGGCCTTGTCCTGCCCATATTGGGCGATGATGAACTCACGGATGTTTCGGAACAGGCGGGCGGTGATGCCGGTTGACAGCCACTCGCCGTCAAAATCAAAATACGGGTCATTGCCGCCACTTGAAAACTCCACGGGCTTAAGCCCTTCAATCGAAGGGGGCAGCGCCCCCAGCCAGCCCACATGCCCCAGCCGCAACCCGTCCCTGCCTTTTATTATGCGCACGGATCGGTTTCTGAAGCGGCCTTCCCGCACCATTTTTTCAAAGGCGGGTTCAACTTGGGTGAACTTGGCGAGCAGCACGTCGCCTT
>JAQTNZ010000209.1 GCA_028713595.1 Methylovulum sp.
AAGACAGCGATTTTTTCTACCTGACCGGCTTTAACGAGGCCGAGGCCTTGGCGGTGTTTGTTCCAGGGCGCGAGGAAGGCGAATACATCCTATTTTGCCGCGAATTTGACGCAACCAAAGCCCTTTGGGAAGGCGCCCATGCCGGTTTGGAAGGGGCCACCCAGCATTACGCCGCTGATGAGGCTTTCCCGATTGAAGAAGTGCATGAGCGCTTGCCGGATTTGTTGGCGGGTAAGCGCAAAGTCTTTTATCCAATGGGTCAGGATGCCGATTTGGATAACAGTGTTTTGGAATGGATTAAGCAATTGCGCCAAAAAGCCCGCTCCGGCGTGGTCGCTCCGCATGAGTTGAGTGCCTTGGAGCATATCCTGCACGAAATGCGCCTGTTCAAAAGCCCCGCCGAACTTAAATTAATGCGCCATGCCGCCGAGGTGTCGGCACAAGGCCATATTAAGGCTATGCAGGCATGTAAAGCAGGTCTTTATGAATATCAGGTGGAAGCGGAGTTGCTTTACCACTTTATGCAGGCAGGCTTGCGGGCCGTGGCCTATCCTTCGATTGTCGCAGGTGGAAAAAATGCCTGCACCTTGCACTACACCGCTAATAATTGCGAGCTGAAAGACGGCGATTTATTGCTGATTGATGCCGGGGCGGAATGTGACCATTACGCGGCGGACATCACCCGTACCTTTCCGGTGTCAGGGCGCTTTAGCGACCCGCAACAGCAGCTTTATCAGTTGGTGCTGGATGCCCAATTCGCCGCCATTGACCAAGTCAAACCGGGGGCGAGCTGGATTGCGCCGCACGAGGCCGCCGTGGAAGTGTTGACCCGTGGGCTGGTCAAGCTGGGGTTGTTAAAAGGCCGTGTGAAAAAGCTGATTAAGGACGAGAAATATAAGGCTTTTTATATGCACCGTACTGGACACTGGTTGGGCATGGATGTGCATGATGTCGGTGACTATAAGGTCAATGACACGTGGCGTACTCTGGAGCCGGGCATGGTGCTGACCGTGGAGCCGGGCTTGTATATCCCCGCTGATTGTAAAGACGTTGAGGCCAAGTGGCGCGGCATCGGTATCCGCATCGAAGATGACGTGCTGGTGACGGAAGACGGCCACGAAGTGCTGACCCGAAGCGTTCCGAAAACCATTGCTGAAATTGAAGCCATCATGCAGCAGGCCCGCTGATGCACTATGACTATGATTTGATTATTGTCGGCGGTGGCTTGGCGGGTAATTGCCTCGCTTTGGCCTTACAGGACAGCGGTTTGCGGATCGCCATTGTTGAAGCCCAAACCCGTGCCCAATTGCAAGCCTCACCTGCCGGCGACCGCGCCTTGGCGCTGGCTGCCGGTACGGTCAATGCGCTTGAAGCTTTGGGCATTTGGCAAGATATTAGCGCTAAGGCTACCGCCATCAGCCACATCCATATTTCTGATCGCGGGCATTTTGGCAAAACCCGTTTGTCCGCCGCCAAAGCCCAAGTGGCCGCTTTAGGCTATGTCATCACCGCACGGGATTTAGAAACTCATGTCGCCGATTTAGTGGCGCAAAGTGGTGCGCTAACGTTGATCGCCCCAGCGCGGGTGGTCGGGCTGATGGCAGGGGCGGACGCGATTAATGTCAGCCTGAAACAAGGCGACACCTCCATCAATCTCACCGCCCAATTGCTGGTCGGGGCCGATGGTGGCCTGTCCTCGGTGCGCACCTTATTGGACATTCCCCAGCACATCAGCGATTATCGGCAAACCGCCTTGGTGACGACGGTCAAAACCTCTTTGCCCAACGCCAACACCGCTTATGAGCGCTTCACCGCTTCTGGGCCCTTGGCCTTGTTGCCATTGGGCAAGTACCATAGCTCGGTGGTCTGGACACGCAACACTGATGAAGCCGAAGCCCTGATGCTGGGCAGTGAAAAAGATTTTCTGCAAGAGTTGCAAAGCTGTTTTGGCTTTAAGTTGGGCGAGTTAAGCGTGACCGCTCCCAGACGCGCTTTCCCGTTATCGTTAATCCGCGCCGAAACTATGCAGGCAGAACGTGCGGTGATTATCGGCAACGCCGTCCACCAACTGCATCCGGTGGCCGGACAAGGTTTTAATCTGGGCTTGCGTGATGTCATGCAATTGGCCGATGACTTACGCCCCGTAGCGCAACGGCGAGAGGACATCGGCAGCCGACAACTATTGTCCGCCTATAGCCAAGCCCGCGAAAAAGATCATGCGCGGGTCATTGGCTTTACCGATAGCCTTATCAAGCTGTTTTCCAATGACTGGCTGGCTTTGGCCGCCGCGCGTAATGTCGGGCTGACGTTGCTGGATCATATCCCCGCAGCTAAAGCCTTGCTGGCAAAACAGGCGATGGGCTTAGCGGAAAGCTAAGAGTGGCGGTCTGCAATCTGCCGCCTCCTGCCCATCCGCTTATAGTCTTACTATTAAAATCCGGTTGTTTGTGCAAAATATCTTCAATTTATCAACATGCTTAAATACGTCCTGCCCCTAGTCCTATTCATTATCATGGCGGTTTTTCTCGCCATTGGTTTAAACCTAAAGCCCAGCGAAATCCCTTCGCCCTTGCTTAACAAGCCCGCGCCGGTTTTTGCCGCGCCTAAGCTGCAAGCCCCGCAGGAAAAGCTTTCGCCCGCCGATTTAAAAGGCCAAGTTTGGTTGTTTAATGTCTGGGCTTCGTGGTGCGTGTCTTGCCGCGAAGAACATCCGGTGCTTAACCAGTTGGCGCAACAAAAAGCGGCGGTGATTATCGGGTTAAATTACAAGGATGACCCCGCCGCCGCCCAAACGTGGCTGGACACCCTAGGCAACCCGTACACCATCAGCATTATGGATCAGGATGGGCGGGTAGGCTTGGATTGGGGCGTATATGGCGTGCCGGAAACCTTTGTGATGGATAAAAAAGGCATAGTCCGTTACAAACACACAGGGCCTGTGACGGTTGATGATGTCCAGCGCATTTTCTTGCCTTTGATTGCCCAATTACAGGCGGAAGCCCCATGAAACAGCTTATACTTATCCTCACCTTGCTGTTAGTGCCCGTATTGGCGCAGGCCATAGATTCACGGCAATTGGCGACACCAGAGCAACAAGAGGCTTATGACAGTTTGACGGCGGAACTGCGCTGTCTCGTTTGCCAAAACCAGACTATTGCCGACTCCAATGCCGAGTTGGCGGCTGATTTGCGTAGGCAAGTTTATGAAATGCTGGAAAAAGGCCAATCAAAAGAAGCCATTTTACAGTTCATGACCGACCGCTATGGTGATTTTGTTTTGTACAAGCCACCGTTTAAAGCCAAAACCGGCTTGTTGTGGTTGGGGCCGGCACTATTTTTGGTGTTGGGCTTGTTGGCGGTGTTTTGGGTGATTAAACAAAAGAAAGCAGCCCAAAGCCCCGAACAGGGACAGGCTGAAAAATTGGCAAAAATTCGCCGTTTGTTAGATGAAGGGGATGCGTCTTGACTCTGTTATTTTGGCTGTGCGCCAGCGTGTTGGTGCTAACCGCTTTGGCCTTGATAGTGCCGCCGTTATGGCGACAACGTGCGGTGGCCGCCGCCGATATGGACGGGCGCAATATCGCCATTGCCAAAACCCGCTTGGCGGAAATGCAAGAGCAATTGCAAGCGGGCCTGTTAAGCCCCGCCCAATACGCCGAACAGCGCACCGAACTGGAACAGGCTTTGAGTGACGATTTGGATATTGCCAGCCAACAGGACGCAACCGCCACACAAGGCCGTTGGTTGGTTTATCCCTTGGTGGTTATCTTGCCGCTGTTGGCAGTATCGCTGTATGCAGGTTTAGGCACTTATCAGGCGCTTGAACCCACCCCTGAAATGCTGGCGACCAGCACCCCCGCCACCAATGCCCCGCCCACTATCGAAGCGATTAACAAGATGGTGGAAAAGCTGGCGGAACGTATGAAAACCGATCCCAATAATGCCGAAGGTTGGGTGATGTTAGGCAAATCTTACAAGTACCTGCAACAATTCCCTAAGGCCGCCGAGGCGTTCGGCCAAGCGTATAAATTGTTGGGCGACAATACGGAAGTCGTACTGTTGTATGCCGATGCGTTGGCGTTTGCCAATAATGAACAGATGGCGGGCAAACCTGCTGAACTGGTGTTTAAGGTGTTGGCAAAAGAGCCGGACAATATCACGGCGCTATGGTATGGCGGCATGGCTAAAGCCCAAGCCGGTGAAGCGGTCGAAGGCGTTAAGTTATGGCGCAAACTGGTGGCCTTATTGCCCGCCGGATCACAAGCGCAACAGGAAACCCAAGTGCTGTTGACCAAACTGGAAGCCACCGTACCAGGTGGTGTGCCTAAAGAGGCGGGGGCGGCCCAACCAGCCGCCGCCCCGGCGGTCAGCGTGGACATTCAAGTTAGGCTGGCGGATGAGCTGCAAACCTTAGCCGCTCCTGATGATACGGTTTTTATTTATGCCCAAGCCCTATCCGGCCCCAAAATGCCGCTGGCGATTGTCCGCAAGCACGTCTCTGACTTGCCCATCACGGTCAGCTTAACCGATGCCCAAGCCATGACCCCCGCCATGAAGCTGTCGGCGTTCCCTACCGTAAAATTATTGGCGCGGGTGTCCAAATCCGGCAACGCCATGACCGCCCCTGGCGATTTACTGGGCGTAGTAGAACAGGCCGCCACGGCAGATAAGCAAAGCCATACCATCATCATCAACGCCCAGGTCAAATAAGCGATGGAAGCAAGGATTATTGAACTGGAAATAAAGGCCGCTTATCAGGAAGATTTGCTACAGGCGTTAAATAAGGTTGTCAGCGGCCAACAGCAACAAATTGACCGCTTGGAAATGACGTGTAAGCTACTTAATGAGCGCATTAAAAGCCTCTCCAGCGAGCGGCACGAAGGCGAAGCTATCGGAAGTGGCTATGAAATACCGCCGCATTATTAAAGTGCGTACAGCGCGTTTTTTATCAATAACATAATCAAAACCTATGAAAAAAATCCCCATCGGTATCAGCAGTTGTTTGCTGGGTGAAGCTGTCCGTTTTGATGGCGGTCATAAACGCGATGCGTATATTGTTGGCACTTTGGGGGAGTTTTTTGAATTTCATCCGTTCTGCCCGGAAATGGCTATCGGCCTAGGCGCACCGCGCCCGACTTTGCAGTTGGTCAAAACTGATGGTGCTGTCCGCTGTGTCGGTGTTAAAGATGCCAGCCAAGATGTCACCGACCGCTTGCGCGGTTATGCGGCGCAAGAGCAGCCTATCTTTGCCGACTTATGCGGCTATATCTTAAAAAAAGACTCGCCTAGCTGCGGTATGGAACGGGTAAAAGTGTACAGCAACGGCCAGCCGCATAAGGAAGGCGTGGGCATTTATGCCGCCGAACTGTTGCGCAATAACCCGCTGTTGCCCGTGGAAGAAGAAGGCCGCTTGGGCGATGCCAGTTTGCGCGAGAACTTTATCCAGCGCGTGTATGTATTTTACCGCTGGAAACAATTATTAGCGGAAGGCTT
>JAQTNZ010000210.1 GCA_028713595.1 Methylovulum sp.
TTTCGCGCTCAGGCTTGGGCAAGGCGGCCAATAAGGCTTGGTTTTCAAAAACCACGGCTTCATCGTCAGCCAACGAGCCTGCCAGCATGTTGTCGATATAGCGCTGTTGGGCATTGGATAGGGCGGGCAATGCCCATTGCATTAGCAAAAGGGTTGCTACTAATGTAAGCCGTTGTTTATAGTTCACGTTTTCTTCCTGTTTTAGGGAGTGGGTTAAAGGGCCGTAGGTTGGGGTGAGGTACGAACCCCAACACAACAGGGTATGGTGGTCTTGTGTGTTGAAATGTTGGGGTTCGCAAGCTCACCACGGGCTACGGGCTTGTAAAACCAGTATAGGCTAGGTCTAGCGAAATGTTAGCAGCTAAGATGTCACGCTGTCTGTCATTTGAAACGCCAAGCTATAATTTGGCTATTTTTAGCATGAAGCCTAGTTATTTAGAAACGTATAGTTTTAGCTCAAAAGTGACGTTAACAACGCTGTAGGCTTGCAAGCGGTCTAGGTTTGCCATAAGCTTAGCCCACACGCTATAAACCTAAGCTAATCCCGCCTTTTTACGGTAACATTCCACAAAAACGCATTAACAGCCCTGCTAAGGCCCGGTGTCGGGTAAAATAGGGGCTTTTTCACCCATGACTTTCCCTACCTAATGAGCAAACAAGAAAAAACCTTGACCATGACGGTGTTGATGACACCGGATATGGCGAATTTTTCCGGCAATGTCCACGGCGGTTCTTTATTGAAACTGTTAGACCAGGTCGCTTATGCCTGTGCCGCGAAATATTGCAAAAACTATGTCGTCACCGCCGCTTTGGATCAAGTGTTCTTTAAGCAACATGTCAATGTCGGCGAGTTAGTGACATTTTACGCCCGCGTCAACCATGTGGGCCGCTCTTCTATGGAAGTCGGCGTGAAGGTGGTGGCGGAGCATTTGCGCACTTATGAAAAACGCCATACCACGTCCTGTTTTTTTACTATGGTGGCGATTGACGAGAACGGCAAATCGGTGGAAGTGCCGCGTTTGGAGCTGGAGACTGATGAAGAAAAACGGCTGTACGCCGCCGCCGAGCTACGCAAGCAATTGCGTCAAGAGAGCTTGGCAAGAAGCCGGGCGTTGCAGGTTAACGATGATGAGGATGAATGCTAAGTGCTTACACAAGAGAATTTTGAACAGCTGCCGTTAAAGGATTTTGCCGAGAAAGCTTATCTGGATTATTCCATGTACGTCATCCTCGACCGTGCCTTGCCGCATGTGGCGGATGGTTTAAAACCCGTGCAACGGCGGATTGTTTACGCCATGTCCGAACTGGGGCTGAACGCCACCGCCAAATACAAAAAATCGGCACGCACCGTCGGGGACGTATTGGGAAAATACCACCCGCACGGCGATTCGGCCTGTTATGAAGCGATGGTGTTGATGGCGCAAAGTTTCTCTTACCGCTATCCCTTGATTGACGGGCAAGGCAATTGGGGGTCTCCTGATGATCCTAAATCCTTTGCCGCCATGCGTTACACCGAATCACGGCTGACCGCCTACGCCAACACCTTGTTGAGTGAGCTGGAACAGGGTACGGTGGAATGGACGGACAATTTTGACGGTACGCTGAAAGAGCCGGCGCTCTTGTCCGCGCGTTTGCCGAATATCTTGCTGAACGGTACGATGGGCATTGCCGTGGGCATGGCGACTGACATCCCGCCGCATAATTTGCGCGAAGTGGCGAACGCCTGCATGATGCTTTTGGATGAGCCGGACAGCCCGCCGGAATCGGTCTTTCTGCATATCAAAGGCCCGGATTACCCCACCGATGCCGAAATCATCACCCCAGCGGAAGACATCCAAAAAATTTACCGCACAGGTGGCGGTTCGGTGAAAATGCGGGCGAAGTACGAACTGGAAGATGGCGTGATTATTATCACCGCCTTGCCGCATCAGGTCTCAGGGGCCAAGCTGATGGAGCAAATCGCGGCGCAGATGTTGGCGAAAAAACTGCCGATGATTGAAGATTTGCGTGACGAGTCGGATCATGAGAACCCCACCCGTTTGCTGATTATCCCCAAATCCAAACGCAGCTTGGATGTCGAAGGCGTGATGTCGCATTTGTTCGCCACCACCGATTTGGAAAAAAGCTACCGCATCAACCTGAACATGATCGGCTTGGATGGCCGCCCACGGGTAAAAAACCTGCATGAAATTTTGCTGGAGTGGTTGCAGTTCCGTACTGGGACCGTGCGCCGCCGCTTGCAATTCCGCTTGGATAAGGTGCTGGCGCGGCTGCACATCTTGGATGGCTTGCTGATAGCCTATCTTGATCTGGATGAAGTCATCGCCATTATCCGCAACGAGGACAAACCCAAGCCGGTGCTGATGGAGCGCTTTAGCCTCAGCGACTTGCAGGCGGAAGCGATATTGGAGTTGAAGCTGCGGCATTTGGCAAAGCTGGAGGAGATGAAAATACGCGGCGAACAAGAGGCCTTAGCTAAAGAACGTGCCGGACTGGAAAAAACCTTGGCTTCACCGCGTTTGCTCAATCGTTTGATTAAAAAAGAAATCCAAGACGATGCCAATAAATACGGTGATGATCGCCGCTCGCCCATTGTCGAGCGGGTCGCCTCACAGGCGTTGGACGCAGTGGCGCTGATTAGCAACGAACCGTTGACAGTCATTTTGTCGGAAAAAGGCTGGATTAGGGCGGCAAAAGGCCATGACATTGATGTCAACTCCTTAAATTACCGCTCAGGTGACAGTTTTCTCGATGCCGTCAAATGCCGCTCCACCCAGCCGATTTATCTGTTCGATTCGACCGGCAAAGCCTACAGCACCTCCGCCCATGACTTGCCCTCCGCGCGTACTCAAGGCGAACCGCTCACCGCACGGTTAAATCCACCAGCGGGGGCGTTTTTTACGCATCTGTTAGCGGGTAATCCTGAGGATTGGCTAGTGCTGGCAACGCATCTGGGCTTAGGTTTTAAAGTGCAGTTGCGCGAGCTATTGACTAAAAATAAGGCCGGCAAGTCGGTGATAGCCCTAAACGATGAAGCCAAGTTGCTAAAGCCGTTGCTGATTGCCCATGACAGCGATAGCCTGGTGGTGGCGACTCAACAAGGACGGCTGTTGATTTTCCCTAGCGCCGAGCTACCGGCATTGGCGCGTGGTAAGGGCAATAAACTGATCCAATTGACGGGGACTGATGTCGAAAACGGTAAGGACAGCGTGGTGGCGATAACCGTCCTGCCCGAAGGCATGTCGTTAAAAGTGCTGTCCGGCAAACAATTTTTGACCTTGAAAGCCGCTGATATTGCCCAATATTCGGGCAAACGCGCCAACCGCGGGATGTTGTTGCCGCGTGGGTTCCAGAGGATTGATGGTTTGTTGTGCGAGTGATGGGGGGAAGCTTAAGCTCCGTCTTGAAAAACGCTTGCAACCTCTTTAAGCCCGAAAAAAAACCCGCTGTCAAAGCGGGTTAAGGTGCTGTAAAAAGCGGGCATCTTTTGGGATCAGTTTTCAATCCAGATTAACTCAACCCGCCGATTTTTAGAGCGGCCTGCTTCCGTGGCGTTATCGGCAACCGGACGGCTTTCGCCAAAACCTGTCGCCCGTAATCTATTGCTGATCCCTTTGCCGCGCAGATAATGCACCACCGATTCGGCACGCCGTTGCGACAACTTCATATTATGGCTAAACGAGCCTTCGCTGCTGGCGTGGCCTTGGACTTCAATGTCATTTTTCTGTGGGTAAAGGTTCAGGCTGGTGGCGACTTCATCAAGCAGCCTGCGGGCAGTGGGCGTCAACTCGGCAGAGTCATAATTGAAGTGTTCGTTTTTCAGGGTCAGCTTGATCGGGCAACCGATAGCATCGACATTGCTGCCAGCAGGTGTGCCGGGGCAACGGTCTAGGCAATCGTTGACACCGTCAGCGTCAGCGTCAAGGCTGGAGCAATCCGCGACAGGTGGCGGCGGCGCGGGTGCGGTCTCCACTTGGGCGACTTGGGTAGGTTTCGGGCCAAACGGAATCACGAAACCGACATTGATGACCATATCATGGAATTGGTCAGGGCCGCTTGATGGGACATTGGGGTTATTGTTGTAGCGGTAACGTATATCACTGCGCAACAGGAAATTGTCGCTCACCTCGTAGGTAAACCCCGCCCCGATCTCGGCAATAATACCTTTCGCGTTATACGCTTTATAACGCGTCATCATCCCGCCAAAACCAACCACAGTATAAGGGGCGAATTTGTTGCGGTTAAAGAAATACTGTGCATCTATAGTGCCACCACCCAGTTTCCAGTCACCAATATAATGCTGGTCTGAACGGGCATAACCGCCAAACTCTTCGTAAAACCCCTTTGCCTCGACATTAAAGTGTTCGTTAAGTATTTTCCCAACACCAAGACCGCCGCCCCAACCATCGGCGGCGTGGCGGTCGCCACCTGTATTGACAAAAGAGCCAAATGGGGCGATATACCAACGCTTATCCAAAAATTCATCGGCGGCTTGGGCTGATGGCAAAAAGCCCAAGCCGGCCAATACGGCCATAGTGAGTGTGTTATGCTTTAACATAATGATTACCTTCGGTGAAATAAAAAAGAGGACTTCATAAAAGTGCTGCCATTGCGCCACCCAAAGGTAGGGGACGCAGCTAGACATGTTATGTCTAAAATCTTACCGATACCGACATTCCTCATACCCCATTAAAAAAAATAACATTATTCAATAGTTTAGAAAACAACGCATTATTTGTTAAAGAGGCAAGACGACATGACCCAAAAAACCTCAGAACAGCTCTGGATAATCTGGCCATGACTTAAATCATAACAACAGCAAGGGGTCTAAGTCCAACCCTGATGGTAAAAGTGCGTGATTTTCGCAAAAAAACAAAACCTTAGCGGTTAACCTATCTTAGTTGTTAGCTTATAAATTATTTTAACATATTGATTAATAATGATATTAATCTTAATTGATTATTGGTTATCACCAGCACGTTTGCAACCACCCGAAACAATTTGATAGTGAAAAAATGACGCTTAACCTACCGCCACAACCAGCCCGGCTGTTAAAATCCCCCTATTTCCCCAAACAACAAGGACACCATGATTAGCATCTTCATAGCCAGCCTAGCTCTAGGGTTGGTGGCGGGCCTCTTGGCCGGCTTATTTGGCATAGGCGGCGGCGCAGTCATCGTACCCGTACTAGCCATCGTCTTTAAAGAACAAGGCTACCCGCCTGATCTCATCCTGCTCATGGCCGTCGCCACCTCACTGGCTACCATCGTCCTCACCGCCATCGCCTCAGTCACCGCCCACCACCGCCTAGGCTCCGTGCTCTGGCCGAAAGTCTGGCGCTTAGCCCCCATGATAATCATCGGCACCGCCGCCGGTGCCGTATTTGCCAAACACATCAGCGCCGACACCCTGCGGCTGATATTGGCCGTATTTTTAGGCTATGTCGGCCTCCAAATGGCCTTACAGCTCAAACCCAAACCCGGCAAAGCCGC
>JAQTNZ010000211.1 GCA_028713595.1 Methylovulum sp.
ACGTGATGTTTATTTGTTGAGCGCCTACAGCGAGTGTTTGCTGGACCGCCACCGCCCCGAACAAGTGGTGGCATTGGTTAAGGATGACACCCGCCCTGATGGCCTGTTGTTGCGGCTGGCTTTGGCCGAGCAGGCGTTGGGTTTAGATGTATTGCCACAACATATTGACGAACTGCAACGCCGTATGGAAGCCTACCGCCTACGCGGGGAGAACATCCACCAACGGGAAGAAGCCCGCTTTGCCCTGCATCTTGCCAAGCAACCCGATAAGGCGTTACGGCTGGCCTTGCTGAACTGGCAAGTGCAGCGTGAGCCGTGGGATGCCAGATTGGTTTTGGAAGCCGCCTTGGCAGCCGGCAACCCGGCGGCAGCCCAGCCCGTAGTGGCATGGTTGCGCCAAGCCAAACTGGCGGATGGGCAACTGCAACCGTATATTGCCAGATTGGAGGCCCACTGATGCGTAGTGTTATCCTGATTTGGCTGGTGTTAATGGCGCTGCCAGTGTGGGCGCATAAGCCCAGCGACAGTTATTTGTCGATAAACGTACAGGCACAGGCCATTAACGGGCAATGGGACATCGCCTTGCGTGACCTTAATTATGCCTTAGGCCTTGATGATAATGGCGACAGCCGGATTACTTGGGGCGAGGTGCAACAGCATCAGGCGCACATCAGCGCGTATGCCTTTGCGCATTTGGCGATCAGCACCGCCAACCACGCTTGCCGTCAGGACAAGGTAACGCTGCTGGCCGATAAGCACACGGATGGGGCGTATGCCGTGCTGAAATTTGAGGTGGTCTGTCCGGTTGCCGTGCAGGTTTTGAAGTTGGATTACCAATTGTTTTTTGCGCTTGACCCTTCGCACCGGGGCTTGTTGCGCCTGGAAAACCAAGGCCAAACCCAAACGGCGGTGTTAAGCCCGGAGCAACCGGTACGCGAGTTGCAGCTTGGCAAGCCATCGGATTGGCGGGCGTTTGGGGAGTTCGTCCAAGAAGGGGTCTGGCATATCTGGACAGGCTACGATCATATCCTGTTTTTAATCGGCTTGTTATTGCCCGCCGTATTATGGCGGGAGCAACGGCGCTGGCAACCGGTCAGGCGCTTTCGCACCGCGTTTGTCGAGGTCGCCAAGATAGTCACCGCCTTTACCTTGGCGCATTCAATCACCTTAACCCTAGCGACCTTGCAATGGCTTGATTTGCCCTCGCGTTGGGTGGAGTCGGCGATTGCCGCCTCAGTGCTTTTGGCGGCTTTGAACAATATTTATCCGCTGGTGCTTAAGCGTATATGGCTGGTGGCCTTTGGTTTCGGCCTGATCCATGGCCTAGGGTTTGCCAGTGCCCTGGCCGGTTTGGGCCTGCCGGGCGGCTCTTTGGCCTTGGCTTTGGTCGGCTTTAATCTGGGCGTGGAAACCGGACAGTTTGCGATAGTCAGCGTGTTTTTGCCGCTGGCGTTTTATTGGCGGCAGACCTGGTGTTACCAACGCCTGACCTTTGGCTTAGGTTCTTGGCTCATCGCCTTGGTCGCGATGTTTTGGCTGCTGGACAGGAGCTTGGATTTGGGTTGGGCGCAACTTGTTTGAGTGTTTGCCCAGTCACCTTCACTGCCATTAAGTTAAGGGTTTGTGCCTGTATTTCAACAAGATAAAAATATAACATTCGTTCCCACACGCTGTGTGGGAATGCCGTGCCATCCGCGCTGCGGTGTGTGAGACGGGACGCGGCGCGTCCCAACTGCATTCCCACACAGCGTGTGGGAACGAGTGTGTACTTATTAACAGTCTGATTATTAATATAAATATCTTAACTTAATGGCAGTGACGTGCCACGTCACTGCCATTAAGTTAAGGAATTGTGCCTATAATTTCAACAAGATAGGATTAACCGTTCGCCCTGAGCTGGTCGAAGGGTGGGCGGTTAATCCGGTCATGGTTCGACAGGCTCACCACGAACGGATTAACTTATTACGACCTTAACGCAATAGCATTTTCTATGTTATTGAATAAAAATAGTATTCCTTAACTTAATAGCAGTGAACCACCCACCCTACAACCCCCCGCCCATAAAAAAGGCCGCATTATCGTAGATAATGCGGCCTTTGCCGTTATCTTGGGTTGAGGCAAGATTAACGTTTTGAGTACTGTGGACGTTTTCTCGCTTTATGCAAGCCGACTTTCTTACGTTCAACAATACGCGAATCGCGGGTCACATAACCTGCTTTGCGTAATGCGGGGCGTAACGTTTCATCGTATACCATCAAGGCGCGTGTCAAACCTTGACGGATGGCGCCTGCTTGGCCTGATGGGCCACCGCCTTTAACCACCACGTTGACATCAAAATTGCCGACCATATCAACACATTCTAAAGGTTGACGGGATACCATCTGGTCGGTTTTGCGGCCAAAATACTCTTCAATCGCCTTGGCGTTGATAGTGATTTTTCCGGTGCCTTTGGTTGCGTAAACGCGCGCTACGGCACTTTTACGACGACCTGTTCCGTAATACTGAGCTGCTGCCATAGTCTACTCGCTTATAATTCTAAAACTTTTGGCTGTTGGGCCTGATGATCGTGTTCCGGGCCTGCGTAAACTTTAAGTTTTTTGAACATGGCGCGGCCTAATGGATTCTTAGGTAACATGCCTTTGACAGCAGTCGTAAGAATGCGGTCTGGGAAGGTTTTTCTCAACTTACCTAAGCTAACGGTCTTAAGATTGCCGATATAGCCTGTATGATGCTGATACAGTTTATCTTTTTCTTTAGTTCCGGTAACGCCTATCTTTTCGACATTGACGACGATGATGTAATCGCCAGTATCGACATGGGGCGTGAATTCTGGTTTATGTTTGCCGCGAAGACGACGTGCAATCTCAGAAGCAAGGCGACCGAGCGTCTTTCCTTCTGCATCAACCACGTACCAATCGCGCTTTACTTCTGCTGGTTTTGCACTGAATGTTTTCATCGTTACTTAGTCTTTCTGTAAAGCCTCAATAAAAGACTGCCAATTTTACTGGAGATTACGGGTATTTACAATGTTTTTTTATAAATAACTGCTGTTACGCAGATGAGTCGCTACCGCGAAGTTTTTTAATCGGGTTCTCGCACCCGAAGGCGAGATACTTTCTTTTGCTCCGCCAAAAGAAAGTGTCCAAAGAAAAGGCGGCCCGGTTGCCGCTTCTTCCTGCGCTCCTCGGTTTTGTCGGGGGTCGGCAGAGCGGGCTTCCTGCCCGCCTGCCGCCGCGCGGCATCCTTGCCGCGCCCCTTCGGGCCTATCCCGACAAAACCTGCGGTGCTCGGCGCGGCAAACGGGAGTAAAATAACGCCACTGTGTGGCGTTAAATTATAAATAAAGTGTTTGGCCGAGGGTCGCCACCCCCTTTTTCCTAAAGCTTGATGTTTAGGGAATGCAGTTTGCGGTAGAGGTGGGTGCGTTCCATGCCCACGGCGGCGGAGAGCTTGGCGACGCTGCCGCCGGTGCGCTCAAAATGGTACTCCAGATAAGCTTTCTCAAAATGGTCGCGGGCCTCTTTCAGGGGCAGGTTGAAAAAATCCGGCACGGACGCGCCGCCGCCCATTTCGCCCATGACCGTGCCTAGGGCGGATTTGACCTCGTCCAGTTCAATATCTTCACCCACGCCCAAAATCATCAGCCGTTGCACCAGGTTTTTCAGCTCCCGCACATTGCCGCGCCAGCCGTAGTTGCGCAAAAAGTTTTGCGCCGCCATCGAGAAGCGCCGGAAGGCCAGTTTGTCCTGATTGACAAAATAATCGACATAAAAGCCCAGCAACGCCGGTACGTCCTCGCTATGGCTGCGTAGCGGCGGGATTTCCATCGTGACTTCATTGAGCAAATAGTACAAATCTTGCCGGAAACGCCCCGATTTGACTTCCTCGTCCAAACTGATGCGGGTGGAGGCGGCCACGCGGACATCCACGCGCACCGCCTCGCTGCCGCCGACCCGCAAAAATGAGCTGGATTCCAAGGCGCTGAGCAGGCGCAACTGGGTTTCCTTGTCCATGCCGGCGATTTCGCCTAGGAACAAGGTGCCTTTATGGGCGCGTTCCAATAGCCCCGGATAGATTTTACCGGCGCATTCTTTGCCAAAAAATTCGACCGCCGAGTTTTCCGGTGAGATGCTGCCGACCGCCACGTCAATAAACGGGCCGTCCCGATGCAGGCCATTATTGTGCAGGAAACGGGCATACAGCTCCTTACCCACGCCCGCTTCGCCGACAAACAGCACCCGCGCCTCATGTTGCGCCAAGCGTTTGAGCTGGTCTTTGGTGCGGGCCACCGCCGCGCTTTTGCCGACCGGTTCAATGTCAACGGCTGGGGTTTGCCGATGCCCTGCGCTTTCGCATTGCAGATAACCGGCTTCCAAAGCCCGTTCGACAATCAGCAGCAGTTTCGCCATCGACAGCGGCTTTTCCAGATAGTCGTAAGCGCCCAGACGGGTGGCTTCCACCGCCGATTCCACCGAGCCGTGCCCTGACATCATCACCACCGGACAGGTCAGGGTGTCTTCCGCCACCCATTCTTTAAGCAGGGTGATCCCGTCGGTGTCGGGCATCCAGATATCAAGCAGGATCAGGTTGGGGTTGGTGGCGGTTTTCAATTGCCGGGCGGTGGCGGCGTTTTCCGCCATCGTCACCTCGTAGCCTTCATCTTCAAGGATTTCGCTGATGAGGCGGCGAATATCCGGTTCGTCATCGACGACCAATAAGCGGGGGGTATGTATGTCCATCATGATCTTCTTTTTAAAACCTGCTGTTACACAGGCGTTTTCTGTTGATTAAAACAATCAATTAATGAGTCGCTACCGCGACACTCTTTAATCGGGTTCTCGCACCCGAAGGCCAGGTACACCCTAAAACTCATCCTTCAAGTTTTTAGTGGGAGGGAGCGCGGGCATCTTGCCCGCAAGGGCGGGCAAGATGCCCGCGCTCCAAAAAAGGCTAAACGATCAAATCCCCGTCCTTTGGGGCGGGGAGGCTGTCAAAGGCCGGCAGTTGGATGATAAAGCCCGCGCCGACTTTCCGGCGGGTATCCACCCAAATCGCCCCGCCATGTTCTTCTATGATTTTTTTCACAATCGCAAGGCCCAGGCCAGTGCCTTTGGCCTTGGTGGTGACATAAGGCTCAAAGATGGTTTCGATTTGCTCGTCCTTGATGCCAGGGCCATCATCATACAAGGCAATTTCGATAAAATCAGTGCCATTTTTTTGTACCCGGTGCAGGTCGATTTCAATCAGGCCTTGCGAGTCTATCGCTTCCAAGGCATTTTTAAGCAGGTTATGCAGCACTTGCCGGATGCTGATAGGGTCGCCTTCGATCAGCAAGCCGCCGCCGGCCTCATAATGGGCCTTGAATTTCACCCCGGATTTGAGCACATACAGCGCCAACACTTCCTGGGCCAGTTGCGGCAAATCAATCGCCACCGTCTGCTTTTTCGAGGGTTTGGCGTATTCGGAGAAATCATCGACCATTTCTT
>JAQTNZ010000212.1 GCA_028713595.1 Methylovulum sp.
GGCGGCGGAAGGTCTTACTGTGACGGTAAAGCCCACGCCACAACCATTAGGCAGCGGGTTGTTGGTCAAATCACGGTTGACTTGCAACACGGGCGGCTCGCCGATACCATCAACGTTTTGTGCCGCACCCAAAATGCCATATTGCGAGCCATTGTCAGGAATCCATAAGTTCACCTTACTGGCTTGGATGGTGGGGGCGGTAAAATCGCAAATATCGGCAATCGCCACTTCAATCTTTAACGCCGTGGCGCAGGTCGTGGCAACGAAACCAGGTGCGGTGAACTGGAACGGCACACGGCCTTGCAAGTTAGGCTGCAATCTGCCATCAAAACCAAAAAAGCCGATGGTGTTGCCCAGTTTATCGTGTTTTTCGCGTTGTTTAGGGAAGATATCGTGGTTTTGTATCGCGTCCACTTGGCCGGCGTACACGCTGGCCCCGATAATCTCGCTAAGGTCGGTGATGGTATGACCATCGGAGGCTATCAGTTCGGGGCTTTGGGTGGGGAACACCACACTTTGTGCACGCACGGGCAAATGCTGGTCTTCGCAGCCATGCCCAATGCTGATGGCGTTATCGCCACCTGTGTTTTCCAGCATGGATTTCACCAATATCTCATCATGGGCAAATGCCGGGGCTGTCAACAACAGGCCAGCACTTAATACACTGCAAGACAGGCATGTTTTTAATAAGGTCATGGGGTGTCCTCCTTAGGACAATCGTTAGAAAAAGAGGGATAGGCTCTGCATGGGGGGCGCAGGCCGCTTATCTTATCCCGCTTTACCTGTAAGGGATAACAGGTTTTTAGAGTGTAAGCCCTCAGGATGTAAGGCTTAGGGCTAATGTGCGGTTAATCCTATTGCGTTCCAAATAAATTTGCCTCAGACATATAGACTTAAAGCAAATGGCGGCAAGCACCGTTGCAGCGGTTCTTTTGTGGATTTTTACGGCAAAACCGCTGTAGCTGCCTGTGGGCAGACATAGAAACCACCGCCCACCCTAGCCTTTTGCAAACACTTCCCGCCGCAAAACATCATAGGCATTAAAAGCCATCCTCATGCTCAGTTTCAAATTGATGATGCAGGCTAAGGTGGTGCTGGCGAAAATGCCGATCATGATGGCGATTTGGTACTTTACCGCTAACCAAGGCTCGCTGCCGCCGAGAATTTGTCCGGTCATCATGCCGGGCAATGACACCAATCCCATAGTCGCCATATTGGCGAGCGTAGGGCTGATGGCAGCTTGGACGGCAATCCGATAATAAGGCCGTGCCGCTTCCCAACGGGTCGCGCCCAACAATAAAAACGTCTGGTATTCAAGTTCGTTGCTGCGCAAAGCCGAATAAAACCGCTCCAAAGCAATGACGTTACCTTGCTGGCAGTTGCCCAGCACCATGCCCGCCAATGGCACCAGGTAGCGGGCATCATAAAAATATTCCGGCTGAATGACCAGCACCACTAGATAGAACGTGGCGAACAACGTGCTGAAAGTAATCGCCACCAACGTGGACAAGGCAAAAAACCGTGCCTTTAGCCCCGCCCGTTGCAAAATGCTTAAATCGGCAACGACCAGCATGACGAAAATCCACAACGCATTAAGCCAAGGGTCATCTAAGCTGAACAGGGTTTTTAGGTAAAAGCCGACCAAGGCCAATTGTAGGCTCATGCGGACAATACCAATGAGTATGTCGCGGCTAAGGCGTAGGCCGATAAGCCAAAGCGCTAGCCAAGGCAATAGGCAAAGGCCGTACAGCACCGCCATCTGCGGCGGGGCAATATCAAGCGTGTTCATGCAAGCTATCCTCAAGCAAGCGACCGTCTTCCAGTTGCAACACCCTAGTGCAACAGGCTATCCAATCAGGGTCATGGGCGACTGACAACACGGTCAGGCTAGGCTGGGCAAACACGGCGAACACCGCTTGTTTGCTTTCATCATCTAAAGCGCTGGTGACTTCATCAAGCAAATAGAGGCTCTTGCCCAACAGCAAGCCCCGTGCTAGGGCGATGCGTTGTTTTTCGCCACCGGAAATACGGCTGCTATCTTGCTCCAGTATATCAGCGGACAGTTGCAATTGTGCCAATACATCCTTAAGCTGCGTATCGGTAGGTTTATGGCCTCGGTGGGCTTTAAATTGGAAAGGCAATAACAGCGCGGCCCGCACCGTCTCCGCCCCCAAGACAGGTTCTTGCCCAATGTACGCGGTATGGCGGCGGATAGCCGCCATTGCCAAAACATCCAAGGGTTTGCCCTGAAAATAAATCGCGCCGCCCTGTAAGGGCAACAAACCTAGCAAAGTTTTTAAGACCGTGCTTTTGCCCGACCCCGACTTGCCGCATAACACCGCTTTTTCGCCTGCGTTAAGGGTAAAACTGACCTCGGACAAGATGATTTTGTCAGGCACACTGACGGTGACGTGGGAAAATTCAATAATGGCTGACATAGCTGAAAGGCAATGGGGCTAATTTAGTGTGGTTTTAGGGTTTTCGTTATACTGCTGAAATACCTTAATTATCAGGTCATCCCATTCAACTGGTTAAGTGATTGACAAACAAACGCTCTTATTCTGCCAGATTGTTCAAGCCCACTAGCCATTATCTGAGAATTCAGGCAAACTATCGCATTGGCGGCACAAAATCTAGGGCAAACGTATTTGGTTTTTTGGATTATCGCATAATCAATGGGTTACGCAAAAACTGGCGTTCATTGGAGTTTCCCTATAATTGTATCCTATTGATTGTAAAATACTTTACTTAAAGGCACTTGCCCCCGATGCAAGTCCCCTGCCCTACTGGCAAGGCTACCCACACTTGCGCAAGCTTGTCCCAAATCACTGAGGGGGCTGGCGCACTGCCATTAAGTTAAGGAATACTATTTTTATTTCAATAACATAGAAAGTGCTATTGAGTTAGGGTCGTAGTAAGTTAAGCCGTTCGTGGTGAGCTTGTCGAACCATGACCGGCTTAACCGTCCACCCTTCGACAGGCTCAGGGCGAACGGTTAATCCTATCTTGTTGAAATTATAGGCACAAATCCTTAACTTAATGGCAGTGATTTATGCCCCAGAGGGTATGTGCCACGTGGGAACGAAAGCAGCTTGTCCCAAATCACTAAGGATACTGACCGGTTGCAGAACTTCCTGGCTTTTAGGGCAGGAAACCGATCAAATTGACCCTTAAGTTAATTGCTAACAGAATCACTTTCAATAAGATAGACTATAGACTGCCACCCACTGAAAAAAAACAGGTATAAAAACGTCCAACCAGTGCCCCACCCTCATACGACCTAAACGACATCGGCCACCGCCTCCCATCCTTTGCCACGCTTAATGAACCCAAGCAGCTTTACTTGGCCCATCAGGGTCTATTACGAAGACACCGATGCAGGCGGTGTGGTCTTTTATGCCAATTACCTGAAATTTTTTGAACGCGCCCGCACCGAAATGCTCCGGGCGATGGGCTATGAACAAGACGTATTACGCGATGAGGCAGGAATTATTTTCGTTGTACGCTCGGTACAGGTTGACTATTTAAGCCCTGCCCGTTTTAATGAGCTTTTACAGGTCAGTAGCGCGGTCACCCAAGCCAAAAAAGCCAGCCTGACGTTTGCCCAAACCGTCAGCCGTGGCGATGCAACCTTGGCGACCGGGCTGATCCGCATTGCTTGCCTGAACGCCGGCACTATGCGCCCCGCCGCCATCCCCGACTACTTGCTGGTCAGCTTGACATCAGCGCCCGACCCCAACATCGGGGTTAACTAAAAAGGCGGCCGCCGGCACCGCCATCAACCATTGATAATCTTCCCTGAGGAAGACGTTTTAAACCAACAAGGTATTTTGATGAACACTGATTTATCCATTTTTCACTTAGTCACCGAAGCCAGTTTTGTCGTTCAGTTTGTCATGCTGGTTCTGGCGACCGCCTCAGTGGCTTCCTGGACTTTTATCTTTGCCAAACGTAAGGAGCTAAACCGTGCGGTTGAGATTACGGATGAATTTGAGGAACAATTTTGGTCAG
The DNA here is from genome assembly GCA_028713595.1 of Methylovulum sp. Lineage (GTDB taxonomy): Bacteria > Pseudomonadota > Gammaproteobacteria > Methylococcales > Methylomonadaceae > Methylovulum. Next base: position 4,012 of record JAQTNZ010000212.1, read on the forward strand.
GCGTACCCTTGGCGGATTTGTACCGCAAATTGTCCGCCAAAGACTTTCAGCCCGAGGGTATCGAAAAAGTTTTCCTCGCAGGTTACAAAGAATTCTCCAGAATGAACCAAGGTGGCGTTGAAGCTATGGTACAAGTCGAGAGTGCACAACGCGCCATGCGCATCGAATTGTCACGTGAACTGGAGAGACTGGACGAACATTTGGCCTTCCTTGCCACTGTCGGATCTATCAGCCCGTACATCGGCCTGTTCGGTACTGTCTGGGGGATTATGAACTCGTTCATGTCGTTGGGTAGCGTCAAACAAGCTACCTTGGCTCAAGTCGCCCCCGGTATCGCCGAAGCTCTTATCGCCACCGCCATCGGCCTGTTCGCGGCGATTCCGGCCGTTATTGCCTACAACCGTTTTTCTACCCGTCTGGATCGCCTTACCGGCCGCTATGAACTGTTTGTGGAAGAATTTGTCGTGTTATTACAAAGACAGGCACATAGCAAATGAGTAAATTCAGCAAAAAGAACGGTCGCCGCAAACCTATGGCGGAAATCAATGTCGTCCCTTACATTGACGTGACGCTGGTGTTGCTGATTATCTTCATGGTGACTACGCCGATGTTGCAAACGGGGGTTGATGTGGATTTGCCCGAAGCCGAATCTAAGGCCGTGGAAGTCACCGATGATCCCCCCATTATTATTTCCATCGAAAAATCAGGACAATACTCCATTAAGATTGATGATGCAGATAACCAACTTATCCAACCCGAAGCCATTACCGATTTGGTGATCGCCGCCTTGGTGAAAAAACCTAAAACCCAAGTCTACATCAGTGCTGACAAAAGTGTCGAATACGGTAAAGTCATTACCGTCATGGCGGACTTGAAACATGCCGGTGTCGATAAAGTGGGGTTCAGCACCAAAGCCAAATCAGAAGACTAATAGTGAAATGGATAGCAAAAGACGATATTACCGCTATTTCCTGCTGGCATTAGCCTTACATTTTATCTTATTGGCGTTGTTTGTCCTGACGGCCTTGCTGAAACCGCAACGCACCGAACCTAAAGAGCAGCCCGAAGACATTATCCATGCCACCATGTTCGATGCCGCCGAAATAGACGCGCAAGAACAGGCCATGAAAGCGGCCAAAGCCGCCGAACAACAAGCGGAACAAGCTAAAGTAGCCGAGCAACAAGCCCAAGAGCGTGCCGCACAAGAAGCCTTGACCGCAGCCCAGCAAGCAAAAGCCGAAGCCGCCCAAAAAGCGGCGGAGGCGGCGGAAAAGGCGAAAGAAGAAGTTAAGATTGAGAAAACGGAAAAGGCCAAAGAAGAGGCCGCCGAGAAAGCCAGGGCTGAAAAGTCAGAAAAAGCCAAAGAAGAGGCCGCCGAAAAGGCCAGGGCTGAAAAGTCAGAAAAAGCCAAGGCAGAAGCCGCCGAGAAGGCCAGGGCTGAAAAGTCAGAAAAAGCCGA
>JAQTNZ010000213.1 GCA_028713595.1 Methylovulum sp.
ACTGGTAAAGCCACGCTCGAACGACACCAACATAAAACAGTACATGCCAGCGACAACCAAAATAGTTGTCAGCAATAATGTCAAAAATAACTTCACCCGTATGGACTTGAACACCCTGTTTCCCTCGTTGTTTGCTTTATTATCAGCATAAAATGTGCAAAGAAAATGGATTTATAAAATACTTAGCAATAGTATTTGTTGACTTTAGCCACGCTTGCCTATATGCTGACCATAGCTTGAAATTGATTTACCGTTATGCTTATTCTCTACGAAGTTTTTTCTGTATTGCTCGTCCTGTTTATCATCCGTAATTCTCAAATTTCCTTGCGCCATCAGCCCGTAACAAGGCTTCATTTATTTTCAAATTTTTTATTTTCAGGATACAAACATGACTACAGGTACAGTTAAGTGGTTTAACGCAGAAAAAGGTTTCGGTTTCATCCAACAAGAAAACGGCCCTGACGTATTCGTCCATTTCCGCAACATCAACAGCTCAGGCTTCAAGTCTCTGGACGAAGGCCAAAAAGTCCAATTTAAAGTGACCCAAGGCCAAAAAGGCCCACAAGCTGAAGAAGTGACCATCGTCTAAAGCCCGTTGGCCGTGACCCGAATTGTTTCGGGTCACGGTCACGCCCAGCTTCTCACTGCCATTAAGTTAAGGATTTGTGATTGTAATATCAACAAGATAGGATTAGCCGTTCGCCCTGAGCTGGTCGAAGGGTGGACGGTTAATCCGGTCATGGTTCGACAAGCTCACCACGAACGGATTAACTTACTACGACCTTAACTCAATAGCGTTTTCTATGTTATTGAATAAAAATAGTATTCCTTAACTTAAGGGCAGTGACCCAGCTTCTCCCCCCGCTTCACCCAAAACGATACGCTGGTTTTGCGCATCGCCAAGCCTCACAAAACCGCCCCTTTCAAAGGGTTCTGGTCTGACCGCCTTAGTTAAGGCAAACTACAGCTTTCGGGTCGTTCATGACCATCATCCGCTTTTTCAATAGCCACCCCCACCCACGTCTGTTGATCGCCGTACTCTTGGGCGTAAGCTCAGGCTTCCTGCTGCCCCAACAATGGCGATGGGTCACTCAACTATTGGTGGCTTGGAATATTTTGGTATGGTCTTATTTGCTGCTGATGGGCTGGCTGATGTTACGCGCAAGCCCTGCACAGGTCATTAAAATCGCCAATCAGGAAGATGAACATGGGGCGACGATTTTGGCGTTGTTTTCGCTGGCGACCGTGGCAAGCCTAGTGGCGATTGTGGTGGAATTGTCCAGTGCGGATTTGGCAGGCGGCCCGCCGTTATTGCGCTACCTATTGACCGGCTTGACCATAGTAGGCGCGTGGCTTTTTGTCGGCGTGTTGTTTACTTTCCATTATTCGCGGATGTATTATTCAGCACCCGCCCAACAGCGCCCCCTACAATTTCCTGGTGACGGGCAAGCCCCTGATTATTGGGATTTTTTATACTTTGCGTTTACTATCGCCGTGGCGGCACAAACCGCCGACATTGCGGTGACGGGGCATTCCATGCGCAAAGCCGTGCTGGCGCAGTCGCTGTTAAGCTTTTTGTTTAATGTCACCATCATCGGCCTGTCGATTAATGTGATGGCAAGCCTACTCCATTAGGCTTTGGGGGGATACACCACCTGCCTGCTTTAAGAGGTTGCCGGGCAACGTCCCTACAGGCTTTGCTTCCATGCGGTTATGGGCAAGCCCTAAACCTCGCCGTCATTTTATGTCCGCCAATAGCCCTGCCAGCATGTTTTCGGCTTGCCGGGCATAGCCGCCACCAAACAAATTGAAATGGTTCAGGATGTGGTAGAGATTGTACAGGGTTTTGCGCGTGGCAAAACCTTGATCTAAGGGCCAGGTGGCTTGGTAGGCGGCGTAAAAGTCGCGGTCAAAGCCGCCGAACAGTTCGGTCATCGCCAAATCGGTTTCGCGGTCGCCATAATAACAGGCGGGGTCGAAGATAACAGGTTGCCCGTGGCGGTCAACGGCGGTGTTGCCGCCCCATAAGTCACCGTGCACCAAGGAGGGGTTGGGCTGGTAGCCGCTAAAAAATACGTCCAAGTCGGCGCATAGTTTTTCACCTAACGCGTATAGGCGACCGTGATAGCCCTTGGTGTGCGCCAATTGCAATTGGTGGCCTAGGCGTTGCTCGCGCCAAAAACTGGGCCAGTCCATGTAAGGGGGATTGGGTTGCGGGGTGCTGCCGATGGTGTTGTCGCAGTGCCAGCCAAAGTAAGCGTGGCCTTGCTGGTGCAGCTGCGCCAGTTGCTCCCCTAACAGGCGGCTGGCGGCGGGGCTGGGCCTTCCCCAGTCGATATGTTCCAACACTAAAAAGGCGTGGTTGGCGCTGGCGCCACAGGTAATGGGCTGGGGAATCCGTAGGGTTTGGGTCGCCGCCAAGGCTTGCAAGCCCGCCTGTTCGGCGGCAAACATGGGCAATAAGGCGGGCTGGTTGAGTTTGACAAAATAGGCACGGTCAGCCCCTTGTAAGCGGAAGGCGGCGTTGATGTCGCCACCCGCTACGGCTTGGGCGGACACTACGCTAAAATCTTCGCCGGTGCAGGCGCTGATCTGTCCGGCAATAAGCGCGAAGGTGTCGGCGTAGGTCACTGGAAAACCGTTAGGGATTTTATGGATGCCGGATTATAAAACGATTTTGGCTAAATATAAACTTGAGTGCGGCTTTTAGGGCTTTAGGACGTTGCCGTGCAACGTCTCTACGGCGGGGGTTAGTTCATGGGCATATAACTGATGTTACGCAGACATCTTCTGCCGATTAAAAAAATACATGATGAGTCGCTCCCGCGACACTATTTAATCGGGTTCTCGCACCCGAAGGCGAGACACACTGCAAAACCCATCCTTGGGTTTTGCCCTTCGGGTTGTCACCAAATCCGCTCCTGGCGGATTTGTCTTTTGCTCCGCCTCGGCAACCGCTCCTGCGTTGCCCTACCTCCTGAATCCTTGCAGTCGAAAAGAAAGTATCCAAAGACAAATCCGCCGGGAGCGGATTTGGATGCGAAGCACACGCAGTGCGAGTGCCAGGAAGGCACGAGTCAGAAGGCGGCCCGGTTGCCGCTTTATCCTGTGCTCCTCGGTTTTGTCGGGGGTCGGTAAAAGGGGCTTCCTGCCCTTTATGCCCTTTGGGTACTTTACCGACGCGCGGCATCCTTGCCGCGCCCCTACGGGCTTATCCCGACAAAACCTGCGGTGCTCGGCGCGGCAAACGGGAGAAAAACGGCGTTACTGCGTAACGTCAGTTCTTAAGCAAAAATCTCGGTAAGGAAATTTTTCATCGACTGCCAAGAACGCCGCTCGGCGGTGGGTTGGTAGACCATGCCGAATGCCGGATTGTTGGAGGCGGGGTTGGTGAAGGCGTGGACGGTGTGCCCGTAGGCGTGGACTTGCCAGTCCGCCCCGGCTTCGGTCATTTCCTGCTCGAAGGCGTTGACTTGCGCAACTGGGGCCAGCGGGTCATCGTGGCCGTGCAAGGCCAGCACTTTGGCGGTTATCGGCGGTTTTTCCAGCGTGTCCGGCGCACCCAGCAAGCCGTGGAAACTGACGACACCTTTAATGTCCGCCCCGCTCCTAGCCAAATCCAATACGCACAGACCGCCGAAGCAAAAGCCTATGGCGGCGATATTGCTGTCATCAACCCAAGGTAGGAGCCTGACGGCTGCCAAGGCGGCGCTGATGCGCCGTTGCAGCATCGCCCTATCGGCTATAAACGGCTGCATCAGGCGCTCATTTTCTTCGGGGCTGGCACCGACCACACCGCCGCCGTACATGTCCAAGGCAAAGCCCAAATAGCCCAGCCCCGCCAGTTGTTCGGCTTTGCCTTTGACAAAACCATCACGCCCCGCCCAGGTGTGGCTGATTAAAACCGCCGGACGGCGGCCTTGGAGGCTGTCGTCAAAAGCAAAAAAGCCTTCTAAGACGACATCGCCATCCAGGTAATTGACAGTGTTGGTGATAATTGCCATTGCTTGTCCCTCGTATGTTATGAGTTGTTTTTACAATCGCCCATCAGCTTTTAAGGCGTTTAACAGCCCCTCGGAAGCGGCTTCGACCAAATCCAGCACCCGTTCAAAGCCGTAGCTGCCGCCATAATAGGGGTCGGGAACTTCGCGCACGTTCAGGTGCGGGGCATAGTCAAGAAACAGGCGCACTTTGTTTTTATGGTCATCGGGGCAAGCTTCGATGAGGATTGAATAATTGTCCTCGTCCATTGCCAGGATGTGGTCAAAATCTTCAAAATCGCCACGGGTGAATTTTCTGGCGCGTAATTTTGCCAGTTCCACGCCCCGGTTCCGTGCGGCTTTTTGGGCGCGTAAATCCGGCGCATCACCGACATGGTAGGCATGGGTGCCCGCCGAATCGACCTTAAAACGCTCGGCTAGGTAACGGTCTTCGATGAGTTTGGCAAAAACGCCTTCTGCCGTCGGTGAGCGGCAGATATTGCCCATACAGACAAACAACACCTTGATTTTTTGCATAGTTTAACCTTTAAGCTGGTTTAAATTAGGGGATGGAAGCTAAGTCTACGGCAAGACCAGCCTTAACGGCTTCAGACAGGTTCGCCAGCAATTGTTCAAGGTTGTCACCTTGGCTGGCGCATCCCAAAATGGCCGGCACTTCTGCCCAATATCCGCCTTCCTCGGCTTCATGAATGATAATGTTTAGTTTCATAACCTATAAGCTTGTCAGTTGATGCCGTTGCCACGGGTACACGGGCACTGCTATTAAATTAAGGGTTTGTGCCTGTAATTTCAACAAGATAAAAAGCATACGCCATCGTTCCCACGCCGGAGCGTACCCACAGGGCATAAATCACTGCCATTAAGTTAAGGTATTTATATTAATAATCAATATATTGTATTGAAAAATACGATGTAGGTCGGGTTAGCGATAGCGTAACCCGACATGTGCCGTTTGGATAAAGTCGGGTTACGCTATCGCTAACCCGACCTACTACAACCGTATCTTTTTGATAATAAATACAAAAAATCTTAACCTAATGGCAGTGACGCCGGAGCGTGGGAACGATAGGTGCGCAACAATACCGCGCAAGCCCTCAGCCAGCTTAAGCCTCGTCCAATTCCTCCGCCAATTTGGCGTTTTTGCCATAGTTCGGGGCGATGCTGATTAACAGGGTCGCCAAGGTGGCTAGGTACGGTACGGCTTGCACCGCCAAGATGGAAATCCATAACCTGCCGCTCAGGTTGTCAAAATGTTCCAACGAGGCCATCGCCACCATCGCCACGGCCAACAGCACCAGCAAGGAGACTTCTTGGCGGATGGTCATGAGTCCTGCAAACAGCGGGCCTTGTTTTTCGTACTTGGGGGTACGCATAAATGGCTTGCCGGAGGTGAGCATCCCTTGCCATGTGCCACGGGCCACGGTGTGGGTCAACGACAGGCCGGACAAGGCCGCGCCCA
>JAQTNZ010000214.1 GCA_028713595.1 Methylovulum sp.
AGGGTCGGGTAGCTATGTATCGTGCCTAAGATTTTATTTAAGCCTAGGTTATGGGTCATAGCCAAGACAAATTCGGCCAGCAATTCGCCTGCCTGTTCGCCGACAATGGTCACGCCCAAGATTTTGTCTTTGCCAGGTACGGTCAAGACTTTGACAAAACCTTGCGCCACGCCATCGGTGATCGCCCTGTCCAGTTCCTTTAGCGGATAAGTGCTGACTTCGTAAGCAATGCCTTGGGCTTGTGCGTTTTGTTCGTTAAGCCCCACCCGCGCCACTTCGGGGTCGATAAACGTAGCGCAGGGGATGGCGGAGTAATTGGTGCGGAATTTTTTGACTTCGCCAAACAGGGCGTTGACAGCGGCATACCACGCTTGATGCGCCGCCGTGTGGGTAAACTGATAAGGGCCTGCGACATCGCCACACGCGTAGATATTAGGGAAATTGGTGGCTTGGAAAGCGTTGACGGCGATGGTCTGTTTATCCGACAAGCGGATGCCCAGTTCTTCCGCGCCAAACCCCGATACATTGGCGCTACGGCCTAGGGCAATTAAAACTTCATCGAAAGCAATGCGGCGGGTTTCGCCTTGATAATCGGCGATGAGGATTTTTTCGCCCTGTTCACGCACAAAGGCCTTGGCTTCATGGCCGAGCAACACCTCTATGCCTTCTTGCCAGAATGTCTGTTGGATCAATTCCGACACCTCAGGGTCTTCCCGTGCCAATAAGCGTGGCAACACTTCCACTTGAGTGACTTGGCTACCCAAACGGGCAAAGGCTTGCGCCATTTCACAAACTATCGGGCCGCCGCCCAGCACCAGCAGCCGTGCGGGTCGTTCCTGCAAATCCCAAAGCGTTTCCGAGGTCAGGAAGCCAATTTCCGCCAAGCCTGGAATCGGTGGTACAAAAGGCTTGGCGCCGGTGGCTATGATAATGGCGCGGGTGCTGATGACTTGGCTATCGCTGCCATCAGTGACCGCCACCGACCACGGTGACACTATCTTGGCCGTGCCATTAATGACGTTTACGCCCAGTGTCCGGTAACGCTCTGGTGAATCATGGGGGGCGATGGCCTGTATTGCGGCCTGTACCCGTGCCATGACGGCGGCAAAATCGACTGTCACGGCTTGGCTGCGGATGCCAAACTCGGCGCTACGGCGGATTTGCGCCGCCGCTTTGGCACTGCGGATTAACGTCTTGGACGGTACGCAGCCGGTATATAAGCAATCGCCGCCCATGCGCCGCTGTTCGACCAGCGTCACCTTTGCCTTGACCGCCGCCGCGATATAAGCGCTCACCAAACCCCCAGCCCCTGCACCAATCACCAGCAGGTTAGTGTCAAAGTGGCTGGGCTTAGGCCACGCGTGGTAAATCTTCCGCGCTTCCAATACGCTGATGATTTTTCTCGCCAAAAGCGGAAATAGGCCTAAGAGCGCGAAAGAGCCGATTAGGGTCGGCGATAAGATGTCCGCCAACGATTCCAACTCACCTAGCTGCGTACCCGCATTGATGTACACCAGTGTCCCCGCCAACATGCCGAATTGGCTGACCGCATAAAATGTGCGGGTGCTGATGTTGGTCAAGCCCATCACCAAGTTGATGACGAAAAACGGGAACAACGGCACTAAGCGCAAGGTGAACAGGTAAAAAGCCCCCTCGCGTGCCATGCCTTCGTTAACGGTTTTTAGGCGGTCGCCAAAATAGTCTTGGATTTGCTTTCTGAACAAAAACCGCGCCGCCAAAAAGGCCAGCGTCGCGCCGATAGTGGAGGCAAACGAGACAATCACCGTCCCCCACAGCAAGCCGAACAACAGCCCGCCCGCCAAGGTCATCACCGTTGCCCCGGGTAAGGACAGGGCGGTCACAATGATGTAAATCAGGCTGTACAGTAAGATGGTCAGCGGGCGATGCCCGTCACGGAAGGCGAATAGCTGGTGTTGTTGGCTTTTTAGCATGTCCAACGTCAAGTAATCTTGACCGCCGACAACAAAAAATACCGTGATGGCGACTGCGATAAGGGCCAGTAACAGAATGCGGGAAGTATTCATAGCGGCATAGGGTGCAGTGAAGTTATCCTACATTCTTACCCCTTTTCTGCGGCCTTGTCGAATGGTTTTTTTGAGAGGCAAACAAGATTATCTGCCGTCCTTATCATTTTCAAACCACGTTAATATCTGCTCCCTAACCTGTTCCGGCCTGATAGCCAGGATACAAGGGCAGGGCGTAAGGCTTTTGTCACCTTGGCAAGGGACGGAGCTATACAGTGTGGTTGCCGACCGTCCCATTGGCGACCATCTTTTGTTGATGCTGGGTCTGGATTGGAACAAGCCTAGGGTATGTAGCCCCACCGCCGCCGCCAAATGCAGCGGGCCGGTGCTGCCCGCCACCAAGCCATCGCATTCCATCATGAGGGTGGTCAACTCGTCCAACGTCAGCTGTCCCACCGTATCCAGCACATCCGCCGTCAAGGCGGGTGTGTTTAGCAATGGCTGCAAATACTCCCGCTCCGCCGCCATGCCGGTGATCAGCCATTGGAAACGGTTGCGGTCAAAGGAAGCGATCAGCTCTGAGTACGCCGCCAAAGGCCATTGATGGGCTTTGGAGGTGATTAGCGCAGGATGGAGGATAATCCGGCGTTTGCTAAAGTCCAGCCCCAGCTTTGCCGCCAATGCCTGTTCTTGTCCCTTGTTGGGGGTGAAGCGATAGAGTCCGGGTATGGCTTGTAAATCATTGGCGGCTATCCCCAAAGGTTTTAAGTATTCCAAATCCAGCAAGCGTTTGTTCAATTGCTTATAACAACGGGAGATGGCGACGGTATGGGTGCAAAGGCTCCAGTTATAATGCCGGTACCAAGAGCCGATGCGCATGGGTATGGCGGCGGCTTTGGCCGCCATACCTAGTTCTTTTGAGGTATTGGCCTGAATAAATACATCGATAGCGAGGCTTTTTAACAGTTCGGGCAAGTGTTCGGGATTGTCTGGTAGGCCATAGGCCTCATCAACATCCATACAGCGTTTGGCAACCTCAACGGTTCTGGGGTGGGTTAAAAAAATAACGGTCGCTTCAGGATAATGGCGTTTGATCGTCGCGGCCATCGGCAAACTGATGATCAAATCGCCTAAATGCGAGGTTTTGGCAATCAGTATCCGATGAAAAGCAAGGGCGGGTTTCACTTAAGGTTTGCTCCGCGAAAACTCGGCATAGATTGCATCCAAAGCGGTTTTTAGGGTTATCGGCTGGATGGCCTGGGTGCAAGGGCAAACCGTCTTGTCCTTTCGGCACTCGTTACAGGTCTTATCCAAAGAAAAAATTTGCACATGCTTGCCTATGGGTTGCCAGCGCCCCGGATGTATCGGGCGCATAGGCGGGTAAATGCCCAGCGCGTGTTTTTGTAAGGCGGCGGCGATATGCAACGGCCCGGTGCTGCATGCGACCAAGCCGTCACAGGCGGCGACAAAAGGAATAAATTCCGCCAAGGTCATCAAGCCGCTGATGTCGGTGACCCGCTCGCCCACGGCAGCCAATAACGGTTGCAAATCGGCTTGTTCGCTGGCCGTGCCGGAGATGAAAATTTGGAACTTATCGCAATCCAGCAGCTTTATCAAGCTGACATAATGGCTTAAGTCCCATTCCCTGGCGCTACCTCTGGATTTGGGGTGCAGGATCAGCTTGAACTTATCGGCAGCCAATAAGCGGGCAAATTGTGCGGGCAGGGCGGGCAAGCGGCTCATATCCACTAACTCGGCGATTTCAGGCAGCGAAAAATCATGATTGATGCCAAAAGGTTTCAGCAGTTTTAGGTTTAATTGCGCCTCATGTAACAATGAGCGGTTACGGCTAAGTTTGACCAGCTTATTGCAGTTTAGCCAATGGAACCAACGGTTGGTGGTGCCAATCCGCCAAGGTATTTGTAGCTCTTTTGCGCGTTTGGCAATGTTGGCCCGTGGCAAAATGTGCATCAGGCACTGGGGCTTTTCCCCCATTAAGGTGACGGGATGGGTTAAGAAGTCGTCCTTATCAATAAACACGTCAATATGCGGGCAAGATTCAATAATGGCTTGGGTATAGGCTGTGCCTATAAAGCCAATAATCATGTTAGGGAAATGCTGTTTTAACACGGCTGCGACCGGCAGGGTCAGGACGACATCGCCTAGGCTATCCGTGCGGCTGATAATAATATTAGAAGGTATACGCATAAAAATAGGCTGGCTGTAATAAGCTGCTGACATGATTTTGTAAAAAATGTCCCTCATTGTGGCTTGCTAAGGCGATGAATTCTAGCGACTTATTTAAGTTTATTTCCATTGTGCAGTTGTTGTCCTATGCAGGTAATATTAATTGGGCATAATTTCAAATTATTTTAAAAAACATTTTTAAGCAATATAAGCAACGTCTTATTTCATTACGTTTTTTATACCTCAAAATTTCTCGCCGATATTTAAAAAACAAGCACATCCGTGCAAAATTATTTGCGATTGAATAGTTTTCATAGCATTTGCATAAGTTTTTAAAAAACTCTTTTTCTTCAGGCAAATAATCAGGGCATTTGTTATAGAGCAATGCGGCACGTTGCCTTGCTTTTTGTGCTTGCAATTGCGAAGAGCCTTTAGGATTGTTCTTTTTTCTGTCTTTTTTGTGAAACGCTCCAAATACATTGTTTTCATGACGGCGATATAAGACCAACACTTCATCGACAAATTTGAGCGAGTTGTCGAAAGTGGCAACAAAACCAAGCCAAGTATCATGCGATAGCAATAAAGGAAAAGGCATTGCGGCCATTGCAAGTTGTTTGGTGATTAGCATGGCATGGCCTGGCGCTGACGCACCAACAGAATACATAATAGGTGAATTAAAGTTGGTAAGTGTTTTTGTGTCATTCATTTTTATGCCAAGAACTTTACCTGATCTATCTATAAAGGCAGAATTACAATATGCGATAGCGTGGCTGCCAATATGACTCACTAATATTTCAACTTTTGTGGGTAGCCATATATCATCCTGATCGCAAGGCGCAATATAATCACCTTTGGCAAGTAAAAAGCCTTTTTCAAAATTTTTCTGATAGCCTATATTTTTCTCATTTTGAATTACCGTAAAGTTGGCATGTCGGGTGGCATATTCATTAAGTATGGATATAGTGTTATCAGTAGAGCAGTCATCAACAGCAATAATTTCAATGTTCTTGTAAGTTTGTTGAATAATGCTATCGATTTGTTCGTGTAAAAAATGCTCCCCGTTATAGGTGGCTATAACTACTGACACCAATGGGGTAGGTAAGATCGTATTCATATTGTAATGCTGCTGTTTGAGGTTAATCATTTTTTAGCTTTTAATTCCCAGAGAATATGGCTTAAGCTTTGTGGTTTGAATATGCTTTTTTTAAAATTATATAAGGATTTGGCTGTTGATTTTTCTGCTGTCAGTGTCGTTTA
>JAQTNZ010000215.1 GCA_028713595.1 Methylovulum sp.
AAAATCCTCAAGTTGCGCGGCACTCAGGCCATCCACACGGACATCGTGGTAACGGTACGGCTTTTGGTGCTGTTCTAGCCATTGCCGCGCTTTTTTGACAGTTTGGCAGGTTGTGATGCCATATAAGGTAAATGTCGTCGTCATGAAGCAATTAGAGCTGGCTGTTTAACAATTCGTCCAAGGTCGGCAATTCAGGGTCGGCTTTGCAACGCACCTTATAAATGTCAATAAACTCCATAAATGCCTGCTCCAAATCTTCCAGAATATCTTCCTCGTTATCACGTTCATCTTCAGGGACATCATCGGATTCCAAGTATTCGCGTTGCAAGGCCACTTCGCTGTTCAAGGCAAGCGTGGCATAAATGACGGCGTTATTTGAGATAGAGTCGCTCATAATCTTTAGCTCCAAGGCTGGGGAAGTTATCAATTACATTAGTGTAGCGTAATTGGGCGTTTTTAGTATGAGTTTATTGGGGCAAACCCAGCTATCGCCAAGATTAAAGGCTGCTGATTATGAGAATTGCCAGAAGAAAAACTGGCAGTTCTTAAGGGTAGGGGAGGCGTTAGCCAACTGCCAAGCTGCCTGAAGGCGGCTGTTCTTATAATTTTAGCGCCGCCGCCAATTTACTGACAGATAGCTGGGTTTCTTCATCTGTTTCACTAAAACACACGCCGGCTCCAGCAGGAAAGATTTCATAGTCGCGTTCCACCGCATAAATAATGTCGCATTTTAGCGACAGCAATTCATTGTTAAGCAATATCTTAAGGTTGCCTGTCCGGGTGATATAGGTGCGGCTAAATTCCGGTGTCGGTTTGGCCAAAAAAGCGCCGTTCAGGCTGATATTGGTGATTTTACCGGTGTATTCCTGGTCATCCAGGAAAAAAAAATACTCAAGATTAACGGGGAACCTTACATGGCTACGCCTGTTTTTCGCTAAATCAGTCATGGTTTTTCCTATGACAATATGGGTTTGAGAGATGTGTCGGGGTCAAAATGATACGCAATGCCCGTATATTAAGCAATGGCGGCCAAAATACGACACTCTTTTTAATGCCTTGATTTTAAATAAAAAATATTCTTCACAATGATTAATATCATTATAAATTAAATGGTTATAGTTTAGGGGCAGAAAATAAGTTGCGAAAAAACGGGTGACGCAACCAATCCCGCCATTGGATGCCACTAATACACATTCCGTGCCACACGGTTTAAGCAGAAAAAGTACATTAAAATTAATGGTTTTTATGTTTTCCCATGAACTATGGACTATAGATGACCCTGCAAGTTTCACAGCATTAATACCTTTTTTGCGGGGTTGCTGGTGCTGATGGGACTAGCGTTAAATTCGCCATCTCCGCATTTTATAAACCCTGACCCTGATGACCAGAAAAGCAAGGGGCCGGGGGCATTTTGGGTTAACGGTTGAAATAAACCATGAACAGGTTGTTTTGCCCTTTTTATTTCTTGAAATAGGGATGGGCATTGCGGTAAATGTTTAAAAAAATAACTAAATCAAACGGTTGAAAATAATAATAAACTGGCATAGTAATCGCTTAAGCCATTCTTAGGATCCGATTAATATGAGGAAATAATTATGAGTGAAGTGAATTATTCAGTTTTGCCCAAAACCGGCTTGGCCGGATTGAAAGAAAACTGGCGCAGTGACCTGTTGTCGGGTTTTTTGGTGTTCTTGATTGCCATGCCTTTGTGCCTGGGCATTTCTATGGCTTCCGGTTTTCCGCCATCAGCGGGGCTTATCACGGCGGTGATCGGAGGCATACTGGTTTCGCGTATCAGCGGCTCGTTTGTCACCATTAACGGCCCTGCGGCCGGTTTGATTGTGGTGGTGTTGGGCGCGGTGCAATCGTTAGGCGATGGCGATGCGATGGCGGGTTATCGCTACACTTTGGCGGCAATCGTGGTCGCCAGCGCTTTCCAAATCCTGATGGGTTATTTTAAGGCGGGCCGCTTAAGCTCATTTTTCCCCGCTTCCGTTGTCCACGGCATGTTGGCGGCCATCGGCATCATTATCATGGCGAAACAAATCCATACAGTAGTCGGTAATGCGCCCGAAAAAGGCAGCAGCCTGATTTCAACCATTGCCCAGGTTCCGCATAGCTTGATGAATATGAACCATGAAATAGCCATTATCGGCTTTTCGGGATTGGCTATCCTGATCCTTTGGACAATCGTGAAAAACAAGCATTTGAAAATGATCCCCGCACCACTGATTGTGGTGTTGGTGGGCATTGGCTTCGGCAAGTTTTTTGACCTGGACCATGAGCATGTTTATTTGTTTTTGCCGGATGCGACCTTTTTACAGCATCATGAAGAGACGGTCGGGCCGAAATTTTTGGTCACCATTTCTGACAACTTCATGTCCGCCTTTTACTTCCCTGACTTTTCAAAAGTAGCGACAGTGGAGTTTTGGGAAGCGGTGGTGAGCATCTGTTTGGTGGGCAGCTTAGAAAGCTTGTTAAGCGCGATGGCGGTGGACAAACTGGACCCTTATAAACGTCAAACCAATTTGGATAAGGATTTGATGGCGGTAGGGGTAGGTAATTTGGCATCCGGTTTAATCGGTGGTTTACCGATGATTGCCGAGATCGTCCGCAGTTCCGCCAACGTCAATAACGGGGCCAAAACCGCTTGGGCGAACTTTTTCCACGGCATGTTCTTATTGATGTTTGTCGCGTTTTTCCCGCGCCTGATCCACAGCATTCCCTTGGCGGCGTTGGCATCGTTATTGGTGTTCACCGGTTTCCGTTTGGCTTCACCCAAAGAATTCGGCAAAGTGTTAGGTTTGGGTAAAGAGCAATTCTTTTTGTTTGTTGTCACCATTATCGGTGTCATCGCCACCGACCTGTTGATCGGGGTTGCCATAGGCATTGCCGTCAAGTTATTGATTCATATTGGCCGTGGCGTTAAGCTGAACAACTTGTTCAAAATCAATTTTGAAATCCAGCAACCCGATAACAACACCGTTTTGGTAAAAATCAGCGGTGCGGCCATTTTCTCCAACTTTATGGCCTTAAAAGATGCGATGGCGGCGGTAGCATTAGGCAAGACCGTCATTTTTCAATTGAACGATGCTTATTTGCTCGACCATAGCGTGATGGAATACATGCACCATTTCCAGCATGATTATGAAGCGCAAGGCGGAAAATGTGAATTTTACGGCTTGGAATACCACGAGGCTTACTCAAATCATCCATTGGCCGCACGTAAGCATAAAATGCTCTCTAGCTATAACTAAAAATCGTGTCCCTTGGGCGTGGGTGGTAAGCCACCCACGCTGACAACCCCTTACCGCCTTTTGGTCGCCCGCCCCGATACGACTTTAGTATCGGGATAGCCTTTGGCTTGCTTACGGCTTTTCCAAAAATCAAATCACTTACGCGACTATCAGCGAATTAGGTATACACTATGAAAACATTAACAGCATTAGCCACGGCCCTATGCTTAGGCACGGCGGCTTTAGCCTCAGTGGCGGCTAACGCAGCCCCCCCGCCCAACTTTGTTGAAGATGATGGCAGCTGGCTGCAAATGGTCGGCGAAGGTAGCTTAAAAGTATTAGACCCAAAATTGGAAAAAACCCGTATCTGGCTAGAAACGCAATCACGGTATGACGGTGACTTTAGCCATTGGTATCAAGGCATGATGCGGGCGGCCATCGGTTATTCATTGACTGACCGTCTGACCGTTTGGGCAGGTTACACCTGGTTGCCCACCCAAAATATTGGTAAGAGTTTTGTGTCCCAACAAGATGTCTGGCCGGGCTTGCGTTATGTGTTGCCGACCAGCTTGGGTACCTTGTCATTAAGGACGCTGATTGAAAGCAATTTCTTGCAAGACAGCAATGTCCGGGTACGCCCACGGCAAATGGTGCGCTTTATGCACCCGCTGGCAGCTGAGCCGCGTTTGAGCCTGATTGCTTGGGATGAGTTTTTTATCCGCCTGAACGACACCCCTTACGGGGGGCAGGCCGGATTTGACCAAAACCGTGCGTTTGCCGGTTTGGGTTGGTCGTTTAACAAAAATGTCCGCACCGAATTGGGTTATATGAACCAATATGTGGATAACCTCACCCACACCAGCGACACCATGCGGCATTTGATTATGGGCTCGGTGTTCATCAACTTTTAACGCGGTTTAATGCCGGCACGGACACGGCACGGACAAAGCTTATGGAGACCTGTCATGCGTAGCCTTTGTTTTTTGGCGCTGTTTGTCATCACGCTTCTTGAAATCGGCCCGATACCCATTACCGGCGTGTTGCTGATGTGGGTGGTGCTGTTCCGTCCGGCCTGGTTTTATGAACTGGTGCAAAAAATCTACGACAAGAAATAAGGAACGTGCATAAAATAATCTCGGCATAATCATTATCGTAAAGCGGCTTCCTCTTTGGAGCTTAGGTCTCTTGCCCGCAAGGGGCGGGCAAGAGACCTAAGCTCTAAGCCTCGTACCCTTTAGCGTTTGCCTGAGTTATTTTATGCACATTCCTAAGCCTAACCGTGTCCTGATACCGTCTCAGGCCGCGCCCATACCACCGTCAACAAAAACGCCATACCCCCCCCGCCATCGCCCTGTCATCAGTGGCATCAAAACCAGCCACGATAGTTATCTTTTGTTGGCTTGATTACATTTTTCAATATCGCAAAAATGACTGCGTAATATCAGCTTACAGTTCAGAAATTCAATACGGAATCGGGCCTGCCTTATCGGGAAGTTCCCAGGTACACGGCAAAGTGCCGACACCCAACCACATCTTCGCCGCCCTTTGTGGCTATGTCCACCTGCAACGGATGCGGTTTACCGGCATCATTAGCAACGCCGGCCAATGGCAAAAGGCTTTGTATAAGGATGTGGTGGCCTCATTCGTCACGGGTTTTATGATCGGCAAGGAATATTTGAATCCACAATTCCAGCCTTCCGTCAATGCGTAAGTCCCAAGAAAAATCATTTTGCACGACTATTCTTTATGGTGAAGCTTTAAGGTGCTGTCATTAAAAATTAACATAAACGCCTTATAATGGTTGCAAAAACTTGTCACCGTCTATTCTGATTAAGCCTTCTTTAGTGAATAACCTATTGATTATCATAGCCGACACTACGATGTCGCAAACCAGATCCATTCAGACCAAATAAAAACAGATGCCTTTATATGATATTAAGCGGGGCCTACTGATCAAGTCAGTAGCTTTCAGCATTTTTTTGGGGAGTTATTGGTCTGTTGCGGCTGCTGATGCAGCCGCCGCAGCACAAACAAAAGAGCAGGAAAACCGTTTCGATTTGTTCGAGTTGCGTGTCAAAGGCAATACCTTGCTGGAACGCACCCAGCTTGAGCGCACGGTTTACCCTTTTTTAGGCCCGCAAAAATCTATAGAAACGGTTGAAAAAGCGCGTGAAGCGTTAGAAAAACTGTA
>JAQTNZ010000216.1 GCA_028713595.1 Methylovulum sp.
TCATCTTCGGCATAGCCCCAATAGTCTTTCCGTACCCGCAAATGCAGGTATTCGGCAAAGGCTTCGGCGAGCCTGTCAGCCAAGGCTTTGAGCATGATGGAGTTGTAGTCATCAAGGTCATCGGCAAATTCTTGTAACTTGCTCTCGATGCCGATTCCCGTAGTGACTGCGAAGCCGCCGATGTAATCGGCGACAGCGCTGTCTTTTGGGGCGATAAAATCAGACAGGCAGTAATTGGGGCGGCCTGGGGCTTTGACGTTTTGCTGGCGCAGGTGGTGCAGGGTTTCCAGCACCTCGGTACGGCTGTCATCGGTGTATACCAGCACATCATCACCGTCACTGTAAGCGGGGAAGAAGCCGACCACGGCGCGGGCGTCTAGCCAATTTTCGGCAACGATTTGCTTGAGCATGGCTTGGGCATCGGCAAACAGTTTCCGCGCTTCACCACCGATGACTTCATCATCCAATATTTTCGGGTAACTGCCCGCCATCTCCCAGGTTTGGAAAAACGTTGACCAATCAATAAAGTCCACTAGCGTGGCTAGTGCCACATCGTCAATGACCTTAATGCCCAAAAAACTAGGTTTGACGGGCAGGTGCGCACCGAGCGCAAATTTATTGGCACGGGCAGCGGCGATACTGTGTTGTTTGGTTTTCGCCTCTTTGCCTTTGTGCCGCTCGCGCACCTGTACATATTCGGCGCGGGTGCTGTTGACAAACTCGTCTTTCAGCTCGTTGCTCAACAAATTGCTGGCGACCCCGACGGCGCGGGAGGCATCGGTGACATAAAGGGTCGCACCCGTGTAATGGGGTTCGATCTTTACGGCGGTGTGGGCGCGTGAGGTGGTCGCCCCGCCTATCATCAGCGGGATGGTGAAGCCTTGCCGCTGCATTTCTTTGGCGATATGCACCATTTCATCCAAGGACGGCGTAATCAAGCCGCTAAGGCCGATAATATCAACTTTTTCCAGCCGTGCGGTTTGCAGGATTTTTTCGGCGGGCACCATCACACCCAAATCGATCACTTCGTAATTGTTGCACTGCAAAACCACGCCGACGATGTTTTTGCCGATGTCGTGGACATCGCCTTTGACGGTCGCCATGAGGATTTTGCCGTTGGTTTGCCGATCACCGGCGGCTTTGTCGGCTTCCATAAACGGCATCAAATAGGCCACGGCTTTTTTCATGACCCGCTCCGATTTGACGACTTGCGGCAAGAACATTTTACCTGCGCCAAACAAATCGCCGACCACGTTCATGCCATCCATCAACGGCCCTTCAATGACATGCAAGGGGCGTTCGGCTTCCAATCGTGCCGCTTCGGTGTCCTCGTCAATAAAGTCGGTGATGCCTTTAACCAAGGCATGTTCCAAGCGTTTGCCGACCGGCCAGCCGCGCCATTCCTGCTCTTCTGGCTTGCTGTCGTTGGTGCTGCCATCGCCTTTGTATTTTTCCGCCAATTCCAGCAATTTTTCGGTGCCACTACCATCATGCCGGTTAAGGATCACGTCTTCGACGGCATCACGCAAATCACGGGGAATATCTTCATAAATCGCCAATTGTCCGGCGTTAACGATACCCATCGACATACCCGCTTGGATGGCATGGTATAAAAACACTGCATGGATAGCTTCGCGCACGGGGTTGTTGCCACGGAACGAAAACGACACGTTGGACACGCCGCCCGAAACCAAGGCGTGTGGCAAGGTCTGTTTGATGATGCGGGTGGCTTCGATAAAATCGACCCCGTAATTGTTATGCTCTTCTATGCCTGTGGCGACGGCGAAGATATTCGGGTCAAAAATGATGTCTTCGGGTGGGAAGCCGATGTGTCCGACCAAAATTTTATAGGCGCGTTGGCAAATCTCGACCTTACGCGCTTGGGTGTCGGCTTGGCCGACTTCATCAAAGGCCATGACAATCACCGCCGCGCCATAGCGTTTGACCAGCTTGGCGTGGCGGATAAAGGCCTCTTCGCCTTCTTTCATGGAAATGGAGTTGACGATGCCCTTGCCTTGGATACATTTTAGCCCGGCCTCAAGAATGTCCCATTTTGAGGAGTCGAGCATAATCGGCACCTTGGCAATATCGGGTTCGGCAGCGATCAGCATCAAAAACCGCACCATCGCGTCTTTGGATTCCAACATGCCTTCATCCATATTGATGTCGATGATTTGGGCGCCGTTTTCGACCTGTTGTTTGGCAACGCTTAAGGCGGCTTCGTAATTGCCCTCAATAATGAGTTTATTAAAGGCCGCCGATCCGGTGACATTGGTGCGCTCGCCGACATTGACAAACAAGCTGTCCGGGCCAATGGACATGGCTTCTTGCCCAGATAGCCGGCATTGCTTAGGGATGTCGGGGATAGTGCGTGGCGGGTATTTTTGCACCGCTTCGGCAATGGCTTTGATGTGGGCGGGGGTGGTGCCGCAACAGCCGCCGATGATGTTAAGAAAACCGCTGGCGGCCCATTCATCCAACTCTGCCGCCATCGCTTCTGCCGATTCATCGTATTCACCAAACGCATTTGGCAGGCCCGCGTTAGGATGGGCGGACACCCGTGTATCGGCAATAGTAGATAATTCGGCTATGTATTGGCGCAATTCTTTTGCGCCCAGGGCGCAGTTAAAGCCAAAAGAAATCGGTTCTATATGTTTGAGCGAATGCCAAAATGCGGCGACAGTTTGGCCTGATAGCGTCCGTCCCGATGCGTCGGTAATCGTGCCGGAGATCATCACCGGCAGTTTATAGCCTAGCGTGTCGAAGACATTTGCCACGGCAAAGGCGGCGGCTTTGGCATTGAGAGTGTCAAAAATGGTTTCGATCAGGATAATGTCGGCGCCGCCGTCAATCAAGCCACGGGTGGCTTCGGTGTAAGTGACGACCAATTCATCAAAAGAAATATTGCGGAAACCAGGATCGTTGACATCGGGCGACATGGACGCGGTGCGGCTGGTAGGGCCTAACACGCCCGCGACAAAACGCGGCTTATCGGGGGTTTTTAGGCTGTAGTTGTCCGCCGCCGATTTGGCTAGCCGTGCGCCTTCCAAATTGAGTTCATAAACCAAGGTTTCCATGCCGTAATCGGCCATCCCGACACTGTTGGAATTAAAGGTGTTGGTTTCGACAATATCGCTGCCCGCTTCAAAATAAGCGCTGTGTATGGCTTTGATGATGTCGGGCTGGGTCAGCGTCAATAAGTCATTGTTGCCTTTTAAATCGCGCTCCCAATGGGCAAAGCGGGCACCACGATAGTCTTTTTCATCCAGTTTATAGCCTTGGATCATCGTCCCCATTGCGCCATCGAGAAACAGGATTCTTTGGGACAGTAGCTGTTTTAATTGTGCTGATTTCATGTGCGGGGTAACCGTTAGCAATAGATTTTTGGGATGAGAGCGTATAATGATTGCGCAAAAGTGGGGCAAACACTATTATTTTTACCGAAAAAGGAGATGATGATGACTAAACCGACGGCTATCCAAGTGATAAAAAGTGTTTTATCGGCGTTTATCGGCGTACAAAGTGATGCAAACAGACAACAAGATTTTAGCCAAGGTTCCTTAAAAACCTATATTGTCGCAGGCATCGTGTTTACGGTGGTGTTTGTGGGGATAATCATCGTGGTGGTGTCAGCGGTGCTGGGCTAAGGCCGTTTTTACGCCGGCATTAAAAAAGCCCAAGCACAGCTTGGGCTTTTAGGTGTCGCCCGTCTTGCTGACCGGTTATTTTTTGACACCTTGTTTTACAGTGGCGACCACGTCTTTTGCCGCACCTGACACCATCTCGGAGAGACCACTGAACAAGTTAGGCAAGGAAAAGCTTTCTTTGGTGATGAATTTCAGACGGATGAACGCCAAAATCAAAAAACCGGCCAAAGGCGGCATCAATTCCATAAAATAAGACATGAACGACCCGCCCATGCTTTGGAAGCCTTCTTGGTTTTTCCGGTCGCCGACACTGGTCACATCGCGCTCATAGCCTTCCGTGCCGACATCTTTGCCGCTGTCAGAAGAAACCATCAAGTCGGCCAGGTAGATGTTGACATCATACAGCAGCACTTGCGAGGCCAAAAAGACCGCCGCACAAATGCCCAGCCACATAAATATATTGCTTGTTTTTGCTTTGATCCCCGACTGGTAAATCCATATAACAGCAAAAATCATTACTATCGCACCAATCATAACTACACCCTTCTCTTTTAAAGTTTTATATTTTTGTCAAAAAATAGAACAAGAACGGACACTTGATAATCATCTCGGAGCCTTCTTTCTTGATGACTTTGCATGATTCGTATTTTTCTTGTCCGAGCTTGGTCTGCTTTTTAATTTCACCATTTTCCACAGCATATTTAATGGCTATTTTCATTTCTTTGGTTCGGCCTACCGAATCGGTGGCTGTGGTATTGAGGATACCATCGGCCTTGAAATCCCACTCAATTTTTACCGCCTTTTTTTCGCCGTCAAGTTTCGACGCTTCGGCATATAAATTCCATTTCCCTAATATCTCCGAATTATCTTTTAATGCAACATCGGCATGAACAGAAAATGCCAATAACATGGCTGCAAATGGCAGTATCTTAATATATTTTTTTATCATTTTTCTTGTCCTCATAACATGATCTGCGTGAAACAAGAAGTTTAAACTATACCACACTTGCTATCGAGCTTTAAATTGCAATCGGCATTAATCGCCCGTCAAACGGCTAAAAACCCTGTTGGGCTTGGGTTATTTGGCAAGCGGCCCCGGCCCTTGGCCCATGCGGGGAAAACGCATGTAACTGTATAGGTTTTATGGCCTAATTACGTCCATAAGGGGCAATTAGCTCTTGACATTAATCGTGCCTAAAGTATTATGTAGCTTCCATTTGCTACTCAACTAGCAATTTCTAAAATACAAAAAATTACAGGTAGGACATCCATGGGGTTCATCTTAGATCTCACTTCAATGTTAAAAGAGCCAGCTGGCATGGTCGGCGCGGTTGTAGTTATTGGTGCTATTTATGCGTTAGTCAAATGGGTATTTGCTGAGCACCCAGACGACGAAAAATAAGCCGTCAACACATCCCGCCATACTTTAAGGCCGCTAACCGGTTTATGACAGGTTAGCGGCCTTAGTCGTTCAGGGGGCGACAAATATTTACCACACGGATTGCAGTTTTATTTTACAATTCATTCATTTTTTTGAAAAATGCTGAGATGTATAAATTGATCGCCTCCAAACTCCCCGCCTTGCTTGCCAAACAAGTCCCCGCCACCGGCATTGGCCTGTTCCGTATCGCCTACGGCTTGGTGAACCTACAAGAAATTCTGTTCTTGTATTATTTCAACCATCTGATTTTTGACCCGATCCCGTTTATAGATGTCGAGTTTCCGACCATCCCCCTGTTTTTATGCGTGTGGGGCGTGGTGGCCGCCGCCATTGCCGTTG
>JAQTNZ010000217.1 GCA_028713595.1 Methylovulum sp.
CCAGGTTCGGCGTACAGTTGTTTGGTTTTATTGTCCATGTATAAGTCTAGCGCTAGGGCTTGGAAAGATGCACCGATGCCTAGCACGGCAACGGTCGCCAGAGAGAGTTTGGAAAATGTCATAATTTGCCCGAAGTTTGGTCTCAAAAATAGGGGCAAGGATAGGGTGATAATATGACAAAAATATTACGAATATATTACAGTTATGTGACATAGTCTAGGTTATGCGGCCTTGCCAAAAAAACCACAGCATAAACAATCCATTAGGATGCCCTGAAAAATAAGGAAATGCTTCGTCCGTAATTTGTTACTATAAGGCATTGATTTTAATTGAAAAAATTGACATTTATTAAGGCTGCCGACAAATTCGTTTTTACAGATATAACGAGCTGAAAATAAAAATTAATTAATCTACTGTGAATGTTATTAATTATGTCATAATTCTGTCATATTAAAGCACTATGCTTCGCCCCTGTTTTCACATTATTATTATTTTTGAGAGTCGACGATGACGTTATTTTTTAAAGCCAAGTCTCTAATCTGCGCAATGGGCTTTGCCTACCTTGCTTTGGACGCCTCCGCCGCCAGTGCCGTGCAATCGGTTGATGCCGCCTTGCCTGACTACCAAAAGGCGACCGGCGTTTCGGGTAACTTATCCAGTGTCGGTTCTGACACCCTGGCTAACCTGATGACCTTGTGGGCAGAAGAATTTAACCGTGCCTACCCGAATGTCAATATCCAAATTCAAGCCGCAGGTTCTTCGACAGCGCCACCGGCTTTGACCGAGGGCACCGCCAATTTGGGGCCGATGAGCCGGGAAATGAAAGAAGATGAGTTGGAAGCCTTTGAAGACAAGTTTGGTTATAAACCGACGGCCATCCCCGTGGCAATAGATGCCTTAGCGGTATTGGTCAACAAAGATAACCCCATTAAAGGTTTGTCGATTGAGCAAGTGGATGCTATTTTTTCCAGCACCCATAAATGCGGCTATGAAAAAGACCTTGAAAACTGGGGTGATGTCGGTGTCGCGGCTTGGGCGGGTAAAACCATCCAGTTATATGGCCGTAATTCGGTGTCCGGCACCTACGGCTATTTCAAAGAACACGCCTTGTGCAAAGGCGATTTTAAAAGTAACGTCAATGAGCAGCCAGGATCAGCCTCGGTTGTCCAATCTGTGACCTCATCGGCGAACGGCATTGGTTATTCAGGCATGGGTTATACCACATCGGGTGTCAAAATGGTGTCATTGGCGAAAAAAGCCGGCCAGCCTTTTGTTGAGGCAACCCCAGAAAACGCCATTAACGGCAGCTATCCGTTAACCCGTTATTTGTTTGTTTACGTCAACAAAAAACCTAATGAGCCATTGCCACCGTTAGAAAACGAGTTTATCAAAATGGTCTTGTCCAAATCCGGCCAGAACGTGGTCATTAAGGATGGTTACATCCCTTTGCCTGCAAAAATTGTCAGCAAAATAATGGCGACGTTAAAATAACGGAACGGCTATCGTTAATGTCATAGCCTAAAAAGGCGGACAACCTCAGGTTGCCCGCCTTTTTTTCTGGGCGATGTGTGGGTAAACACGCCGTATCTATTGGTCAAAGCCAATCAAATCCCATATACGGTGGGAAAAGGTCATGTTTTTAAATTCGGGGATAGGTGGGCCGTCAGGATAGTTTTGCGTATAAACGCGCTTGGCATCATTGGCCTGATCTTTCAAGCCCAGTTCGGTGTAAGCGTCTTGCATCACCAGCAGGGCGTAGGGTACGGCGGGGGTGCGTTGGTAATGCTCAACCACGGCGGAAGCGCGGTTGGCGGCGGCGATATAGGCTTTGCGTTTCATATAATAGCGGGCGATATGCACCTCGTGCATCGCCATATTGTTTCTTAGGGCAATCATCCGCAAACGGGCATCCGCCAAATAACGGCTGCCTGGGTAGCGGCGGATCAGTTCGTCAAAATTGCGTAAGGCTTCCCGCGCACTGCCAGGGTCACGTTGTGAGGTGTCAGTGGGTAGAAAACGGTCGATAAAGCCGATGTCGCGGTTATAATTCACCAACCCTTTTAGATAGTAGGCATAATCGACATGCGGGTTGCGCGGGTTCATTTTAATGAATCGGTCGGCGGCAGCGATTGCGGCCTCCGGTTCGCTATTTTTAAAATACGCATAAGCGATGTCCAATTGGGTTTGTGCCGAGGAATCGCCGAAGGGATAGCGCGATTCTAAGGCCTCATAGATTTTGATGGCTTTGTCATAAGCACCCGAATCCATTGATTTTTGGGCTTCTGTGCGGAATTTTTCGGCGTTCCAGCCGTTATAGAGGTTTTCAGAATTCTCGTCATCGGCTTTGTCGCCGAATATCCCGCATCCCTGCAAAGATAGCCCTAAACAGAAGATGATAAAAAATTTTATTAAAATTAATCGCATAGTTATAACGACACGTTGTAATATTAGGGGTTTTTCTCGCTGGATTGGCTGCGATAGTTTGGGATAGGCTAGGCAATCCGTGAGTATAACTTAACAAAAGGTTATTCAGAAGATTTGTTATGACTAACATACAAGAGATAGTGCCATACGAAATGGCTGGAATGCGCTTGGATCAGGTGCTGGCGGAATTGTTTAGCGAGTATTCGCGCAGTAAGTTGCAAACGTGGATCAAATCTGGCCGCGTACAGGTTAACGGCCAAACCTTGAAGGCTAAGGATAAATTAGAAGGCGGCGAGCAAATCAATTTGGATGCCGAGGCGGAGGTGGTGATTACATCCGAGCCGGAAAATATCCCGTTGGATATTCTTTATGAAGACGATAGTTTGCTGATCGTCAACAAGCCCGCAGGTTTGGTGGTGCATCCGGCGGTGGGCAATTGGCATGGTACCTTGGTCAATGCCTTGTTGCACCACGAACCGACTTTGGAAACCTTGCCGCGTGCCGGTATTGTCCACCGCATCGACAAGGACACCAGCGGCTTGCTGATGATTGCCAAAACGTTGCAAGCCCACAATAGCTTGACCGGACAATTGCAAGAGCGGGAAATCCACCGCGAATATCTGGCGATTGCACGCGGGCGTATGACCGCCGGCGGCACGGTGGATGAGCCGATAGGCCGGCATCCGTCAGACCGCAAACGCTATATAGTCAGGGAATCGGGTAAGTTTGCCGTGACCCATTATCGGGTGGTGCAACGCTTCACCCGCCACACCTTAGTCCAGGTCAAATTGGAAACAGGCCGCACCCATCAGATCCGGGTGCATCTGGCGCATATCCGTTTCCCCTTAGTGGGCGACCAAGTCTATGGCGGTCGCTTCCAAATGCCGCCCGATTGTAGCGAGCGCTTGGAAAAAGCCTTACGCGGCTTTAAGCGCCAGGCTTTACATGCGGCAAAATTAGGTTTGCAGCACCCCGTCACCGATGAGTATATGGAATGGGAGCAGCCGATACCGGCGGATATGCAAGAACTGCTGGAGGCCTTGGTCGATAATGAGCAAGAATAGCCCTTGGCTGACCCCTGACTGGCCCGCCCCTGCACAGGTGCGGGCCGCCACCACTTTGCGTAGGGGCGGGGTCAGTGTCGCCCCTTACCATAGCCTCAATCCTGCCTTGCATGTCGGTGATGATGCGGACGCAGTCAGGCAAAACCGCCAATTGATTACGCAGATGTTGGATTTGCCCGCTGAACCGACATGGTTGGCCCAAAACCACACTGACATGGTCGTTGATGCCGCCCGTGTCAGTGGCTTGGTCACCGCTGATGCCAGCTTTACCTGCCAAGCGGGGGTTGTCTGTGCGGTGTTGACCGCCGATTGCCTGCCCTTGTTGGTGTGTACGCCAGACGGGCGGAAGATTGCCGCCATCCATGCCGGTTGGCGTGGCTTGCTGGCGGGGATTATCAGCAATACCATCGCCGCCCTGCAAGCCGATACGGTATTGGTTTGGTTAGGCCCTGCGATAGGTGCGGGTTGTTTTGAGGTCAGGGACGAAGTGCCAATGGCGTTTACCGCAAAATCCACCGCGTTTGCGCCCGCTTTTACGGAGCAGGGGGGAGGCAAGTGGTTGGCGGACATTTATCGGCTGGCGCGTATAGAGTTGGCGGGATTGGGCGTCACACAAGTTTATGGCGGTGGTTCTTGTACTGTCACCGAAGCTGACCGCTTTTTTTCTTATCGCCGCGATCAACTGACCGGACGCATGGCGACCCTTATCTGGAGAACCTGACCGTAGTGAATTTATTGTTATTGATTATCATCTTTACCGCCTTAGGGGGGCTGTTCAGCGTATTGGCGGCGGCGGTGTTCCTGCTTTTACCGGACAAGCACAGGATGGCGATATTGCC
The DNA here is from genome assembly GCA_028713595.1 of Methylovulum sp. Lineage (GTDB taxonomy): Bacteria > Pseudomonadota > Gammaproteobacteria > Methylococcales > Methylomonadaceae > Methylovulum. Next base: position 4,328 of record JAQTNZ010000217.1, read on the forward strand.
GCACGGCATCAGTTTTGCCATTGGTGCCTTATTGACTGTGGCGTTTTATGGCCTGATTCCGCAAGCGTTTGCGGCGGTCGCCCCCGCCCAGTTCCAAACCTTGTCGGCAACAATTTTGGCGGGCATTTTAGGTTTTTTTGTGTTGGAAAAACTGTTGATCTGGCGGCATTGCCATTCCGGCAGTTGTGAGGCGCATGGCGATGAGGAAGCGCACCACCATCATGACGGCAACGGGCACGACCATCATCATGGGCATGGGGCCAAATCGGCGGGGACGCTGATTATTTTAGGGGACGGCATCCATAACTTTGTCGATGGCATTTTGATCGCAGCGGCGTTTCTGACCGATGTGCAATTGGGCATTGTTTCCAGTTTGGCCGTGGCTGCCCATGAAATCCCGCAGGAAGTGGGCGATTTTGCGATTTTGCTGGAAAGCGGCTACTCTAAAGGCAAAGCCCTGTTTTACAATGTCCTGGCGAGCCTGGCAACGGTTTTGGGGGGTATTTTGGCCTATTATGGCCTGGAAAACGTGCATGACAGCTTGCCTTACTTTCTCGCCTTGGCGGCCTCCAGTTTCATTTATATCGCGGTGGCGGATTTGATACCCTCGCTGCACAGAAAAACCGATATGAAGGCCTCCTTGGAGCAGATTGCCCTGATTGCGGCTGGGGTGCTGCTGATTGGCTATTTGCATGAGGTCGCCCATCATTTTGAGGTGGCGGGCTAAACGGGCGGGGATAGGATAACCATCCCCGCCGCCCTCAGCCTATCAGGTAATCACGTTAGGCGCATCCCGACCGGTACGCTTTTTCACTTCGCAGAACTGTTCGGCCAGCTCGATCAACTCGGCCAACGCCAGTTGCGCGTCTTGGTCTTGGCGGCTGACATCGGGTTCAAAGCGCTCGATATAAATCCGCAAGGTGGCGCCGACCGTACCTGTGCCGGACAAACGGAAAACAATCCGCGAGCCGTTGGTAAAGCCGACCCGTATGCCTTGGTTACGGCTGATGCTACCGTCCACCGAATCTTCATAACAAAACTCATCGGCATACTTGACCGTGTATTCGCCAAACGCTTGGCCGGGTAGG
>JAQTNZ010000218.1 GCA_028713595.1 Methylovulum sp.
AACCCGCTCGCAAGTTATGCAGCTTACCCATCAACATGGCGCAAAAAGGCAGTTGCTGCCCCGTTCGGTCATAATCAAAACCCAGAAAAGCCGTTGGGGCAGTTGTGGCATACACAACGACATCAATATCAACTGGCTGTTGATTATGGCCCCGCCGGAAGTGTTGGAATATGTTGTCGTCCATGAGCTTTGCCATATCCAAGTCAGGAACCATTCGGCGCAGTTTTGGGCGTTGGTCGCCGAGCATTTGCCGGATTACCAAAGCCCACGGCAATGGCTAAAGCAGCAGGGCGGGGATTTGATGGGCTATGGTTTGACGTTGGCGGGAAGGGATTAAGCGCCTAATAACCGTTAGGCGTATGCTGTAAGCCCACCAGGGCTTCAGGTATGCGTTTGACTTGGGTGGCGATGCTGCCATCGGCATAGAGTTGCAGGTGACGGTAAGCGGGGGAGGTGTCATCCAGGGCAAAATTGACACTTTTCGGTTTGAACTGGAAGCAGGTGGAGGGTGTGCCTAAGACCCGCACGGTGGCGGTTTGCTTATCCATGATCTGGTGGATATGGCCGTTGATTATCACTTTTGCTTGTGGGTAGCGGCCCACAAGCGCCAAAAACGCCTCACTGTTGCCGATCATCATGGTGTCCATCCACACGCTTTCGCTGGCTAGGCTATGGTGATGCACGGCAATCAGGGCGTGGTGGTTTGGATATTGGTTTAAACAGTTTTCCAGCAATAACAATTCTTCATGGGCCAAATAACCGCCTTCTTCACCAATAATCTGGCTGTTCAGGTTGATGATCTGCCAGTTGTCCAGCAACATCTGTTTGCGGCAACTGACCCCATCGGTATTAAGGATGCGCTGCATCAGCGCGTAATCGTCATGATTACCAGGTAGGCATAAGGTGGGGATGCGATAGCGGCTGATATGTTTTAAAAGGTACTGGTAACTGGCGGCGATGGGGTCTTGCGCCAAATCACCGGTGAGCATGATTAAATCAAAGTGTCGATGGTCGGCAAAGGCCTGTGCCAACACGGCATGAAAATAATACGCGGTCTCAATACCCAATAGGGTGGCTTTGGGAGTGGCGAGGATATGGGTGTCGGATAGTTGCAATATTGACAGGCATTGGTTGGCTAATGTCATCGTTAGAGCTATGCAAGGTTTTGACAAAGAATTTTGGAGTTTCTTTGCGGGTTATAAAGTGCCTTAATCGGCTCAGGTAGCTCATCAATGGCCGAGGCGACAAAGCCCCGTTCGATAAACCAGTGTGCGGTCTGGGTCGATAAAACAAATAATGTTTTTAAATGCAGTTGTTTGGCCTTACGGCAGGCATAGTCTAACAACCGATTGGCGCGTGCCGAGCGTTGGTACTCTGGATGTACCACCAGGCAAGCCAATACCCCGACACGGCGTTGTAAATGCGCATGTAAGGCGATGCAGCCGATAATCAGGCCATCGCGTTCTATCACCAAATAATCGCCGATTTCCATCTCGATTTTCTCCCTCGACCGCTTGGCTAAAATGCCCTGTTGCTCCATAGGCTTGATCAGCTCCAAAATACCGCCGATGTCATTGAGTACCGCCGGGCGCAATTCTTCAAAAGGGGCCGAACTGATTAACGTGCCAATGCCATCACGGGTGAACAGCTCCAGCAGCAACGCGCCGTTTTGTAAGCGGTTAATCAAATGCACCCGTCCAATGCCAGATTGGCAGGCGTGGAGGGCCGCTTTAAGTGGCTGGCTGATGGATTCGGGCAAATCAGGATGCCGTTCAATAAATGACGAGACTTCGGTGCTGGTCATTTGCTGGATTTGTTCGCCGCTGTCCGGGTCATGGCAATCCTGTTCGGTCAAAAAAATCAGCTTTTCGGCTTTTAGGGCAATCGCCACCGCTGTCGCCACTTGTTCGGCGGACAGGTTAAAAATCTCGCCGCTAGGTGAATAGCCTATCGGCGAAATCAGCACGACATTATCCTGATCCAATTGCTGGTGTATCGCGACACTGTCAATCCGGCGCACTTCCCCCGTATGGCAATAATCTATGCCATCAATCACCCCCAGCGGTTTGGCGGTGACAAAATTGCCGGAGGCGACCTTAATTTTCGCCCCCGCCATCGGTGAATTCGCCAGACCTAACGACAACAAGGCTTCAATTTCCACCCGCACCAAGCCCGCCGCTTCCTTAACGCTTTGTAAGGCCACATCATCGGTGATACGCAGATGCTTATGGAAGCGGGCGGGCGCGGCGTTTTTTAAGCGTTGGTCAACTTGGGGGCGGATACCATGCACCAGCACCAGACGGATGCCTAGGCTATTGAGCAGGGCAAAATCATGGACATGATGTTGGAAATCTTCCGCCAGCACGGCCTCGCCACCAAAAGCGACCACAAAAGTTTTGTCGCGGTGGGCGTGGATGTAGGGCGAACAGGCCCTAAACCAATTGACGTAATGCGTTCTTTGTTCCATGACAAGGTGGTCTTGCAGTTTTCTAAGGGGTTGGGGTGTTTGGGCTGGGAGGCATTGTTAAGTCATGCGCTTAATAAGCCCATGATTTTGATACACTTTTAGGGCTTTAATTTCCTTGGATTTACAGGCGTTTCCAGAGACCAGGTGGCATCCCAAATACCTTGGCTACTAAATTTTAATAGTTAAAAATCAATAGCTTATGTATTTTGGTTATTGCCGCCGCATTGAAAAGCATGAAGAAAAGCCATTTTAGGAAAAATGTCAATTAAGCCGACTGCCCGTTGCCAGCAAATCATCGGCATAATCGGTGGCCGGATAATGGAAATGTACCGGCCCGTCGGCGGCGCCCGCCATAAACTGTTGCGTCCATTCGGAAGGCGAATGCCGGATTGCTTCGGGTGTGCCTTGATCGACCACCTTACCCTCGGAAATGATATAAATATAATCGGCAATTTGCGACGTTTCCGCGACATCATGGGAGACAATGATACTGGTCAGCCCCAAGGCATTGTTCAGCGACTTGATCAGATGCACCAACACCCCCATCGCAATCGGGTCTTGTCCGGTAAACGGCTCGTCATAGAGGATCATCATCGGGTCCAGGGCGATGGCCCTAGCCAAGGCGACCCGGCGGGCCATACCGCCCGACAGCTCATTGGGCATCAGCCGCCTGGCCCCGCGCAAACCCACCGCTTGCAACTTCATCAGCACCAAGGTGCGGATCATCGACTCCGGCAAACGGGTATGCTCGCGCAACGGGAAAGCGACATTGTCATAGACATTCATGTCGGTCAGCAACGCCCCGCTTTGGAATAACATGCCCATGCGCTTGCGCAGCTCATACAGCTCCTTACGGCGCAGCTGATGGACGTTTTGCCCCGCCACCGTGACCGTCCCTTGGCTGGGGTACAATTGCCCGCCTATCAGCTTGAGCAGCGTGGTTTTGCCCGTCCCGCTAGGCCCCATGATGGCGGTCACTTTGCCGCGTTGCAAATCTAACGATATGTTGTCAAAGATTTTTTTGTCGCCGCGTGAAAATGACAGTTGCCGGATACTGATCAAATGCAGGTCGGTGACACTGTCTGTTTCAGGGTAATCGTTGTTAGCCATGCTGCTCAAAAACTGCCGTAAGGAATTTTAAAAGGCTTATTTTGTCTGACTATGGATTATGAAGTCAATTTATAAAACATCGGATTTAAAAAATACCGAAAATCCTTATCCAACAAGGGCTTTTTAAAGCAATTGCCCTTCCCATAATAAGATTATTGGTTTCTGATGAAGCGCGAACATTATAAGCATGGCATAATAGCACCATTTTGACGCTGACTTATCGCCGCTGGGCTTAAGATTTGATATTACGCAGTTGCTTGCGTACTTTTAAAAATAGATGATGAGTCGCTATCGCGATGTTATTTAAAAGTCGGTTCCCGCACCGACAAGCGTGATACTTTCTTTTGCTCCGCCTCGGCAACTGCTCCTGCGTTGCCCTACCTCCTGCATCCGTGCAGTCGAAAAGAAAGTATCCAAAGAAAAGGCGGCCCGGTTGCCGCTTTATCCTGCGCTCCTCGATTTTGTCGGGGGTCGGTAAAATGGGCTTCCTGCCCATTTACCGACGCGCGGCATCCATGCCGCGCCCCTTTATGCCCTGCGGGTATTCGGGCCGATCCCGACAAAATCTGCGGTGCTCGGCGCGGCAAACGGGAAGAAAACAACGTTACTGCGTAACGTCAGTTAAGATTATCCAAGGCATGTTAACTTTCATGATAGGCACACACCAACCCGCTGTTTTTATGAAATTTTTTGTCATCACACTAAACGCAACACGATTTGGGGGCAGAAAATGAAATTGAACGATGACAAACTCCGTGAATTGGGCCGAGCGGTCATTCAGGTGGAAGCACAAGCCATCGCCGATTTGGAAGTGCAAATCAACGACGACTTTGTCGCCGCCTGTAAACTATTGTTCAATTGCACCGGGCGGGTCGTGGTCATCGGCATGGGCAAATCCGGGCATATCGCCAGCAAAATTGCCGCCACCCTGGCCAGTACCGGCACCCCGGCCTTTTTTGTCCATCCCGGGGAAGCCAGCCACGGCGATTTGGGCATGATAACCAAACACGACGTGGTGGTGGCCCTGTCCAACTCCGGTGAAACCGAAGAAGTCCTGACCATCTTGCCGATCATCAAACGTCTGGGCGTGCCGTTGGTCGCCATCACCGGCAACCCTCAGTCGACGCTGGCAAAATGTGCGACCACCTGCCTGAACGTCGCGGTCAAACAAGAGGCCTGCCCCTTAGGGTTGGCCCCCACCTCCAGCAGCACCGCCGCCTTAGTCATGGGCGACGCGCTGGCGGTGTCGTTATTGGAAGCGCGCGGCTTTACCCGTGACGATTTCGCCCTCGCCCATCCGGGCGGCAGCCTAGGCAAACGCTTGCTGTTGCGGGTCAGGGACATCATGCACGTGGGCGTGGCCTTGCCCTCGGTGCCCGAATCGGCGCTGATTAGCCACGCGTTGCTAGAAATGACCGAAAAGCAACTGGGCATGACCGCCGTGGTGGAAGGCAATAACCGCGTCATCGGCATCTTTACCGATGGCGACTTGCGCCGGATGCTGGGCCGTAACCTCGACATCAACAGCACTCTAATCACCGAAGTGATGACCCCGCATTGCTCGGTCATCACCGCCGACATCTTGGCGGCGGAAGCCATGCAAATCATGGAACAGAAAAAAATTAACGCCCTCATCGTAGTTGATGCGCAACAATGCGCGATAGGGGCCTTGAACATGCACGATCTGATCCAAGCGGGTATAGTCTGATGGAACAGGTTTTAGCCAAGGCCGCCGCCATCAAACTGTTGATACTGGATGTTGACGGCGTGTTGACCGATGGTAAGCTGTTTTTTGACCAGCAGGGCAACGAATATAAAA
>JAQTNZ010000219.1 GCA_028713595.1 Methylovulum sp.
AATGCGCTAACTATTTGTTTTACAAGGGCTAATAAAAGTTGTGTAGATACTTATGGCATTACCCCCTATTTCACATTGCCAATGGATACCCACACACTAACGTTGTCATGCTTGCGTCTGTCCACCTTAGCCATTCTGGTGGTGCTGGCAGGTTGCGCCAGCACACCGGAACAATCCACACTATCCCAACCTGGCGCGGCCACCCGCCACCCTGCCGCCAACTACGCCTTAAGCTTGCAAGGCGCACCGTACCGTTATGGCAAAGAATCACCCGAAGAAGGTTTTGATTGCAGCGGCTTTGTCCGCCATGTTTACCGGCGGCAAGGCATTTTACTGCCCCGCACCACGCGCCAGATGGCGGCAGCCTTACCGCCCATTGCCAAACAAGCCGTCCAATCTGGCGATTTGGTGTTTTTCAATACCGATGGCAAGCCTTTTTCGCATGTGGGCATTTATATTGCTGACAGCCAATTTATCCATGCACCCAGCCAACAGACCGGAAAAGTCATGGTTTCTAGCCTGAAAAACCATTATTGGCATAAACGCTTTATCGGTGTGCGGCGGCCTTCTTTACATCGGGCCGCCAATTGAGCCGGGGGCTTTAGGTTTCTTCACCCGCCAGCAAGCGTTCGATATTGGTCTTATGTCGCCAGAGCAAAAACATCATCATCACCGCCGAGGCGATGGTGATATTGATGTCCCCAACAACAAACCACGCATACAGCGGTGACAACAGCGAGGCAAGCAATGCCGACAGCGAAGAAATCTTACCGATTTTGTAAATCAACAGCCAAGTGGCTAAGACCGCCCCGCCTAACGCCCAAGAAAACCCCAGCAGCACCCCGACCGAAGTGGCAACACCCTTGCCGCCTTTAAAACCAAAAAATACCGGATACAAATGTCCCATAAACGCCGCCAAGCCGATAAGAGCCAGCCATTCCGTAGGTACGCCCAATAATTTTCCGGCATAAACGGGCAGCAAGCCTTTCAGCAAATCGCCCAACAAGGTAATACCCGCCGCTTTTTTGCCGCCAAAACGCATCACATTAGTCGCCCCAGGATTGCCTGAACCCTGGTCGCGGGGGTCAGGCAGCCCCATCAACTGACACACCACAATTGCACTACAAACAGAACCCACCACATAGGCCAGCGGCACCAGCAACCATTCCACCATTATTATTTACCTTTACCCTTAAAGAATCCGTAAGCCGGAAACGTTGCCGACCTTTACTTTTTTAAAGAGCTAATCATAACCGGAAATTAAGCTGGCGCATTATTTTTTGGCGTTATTGTCGGTAGGGGCTGCCCTGTATCATAACCGCTTATTCGCCCATAAACATCAACATCTCATCGGTGCGGGTGTAATCGCTGGTTTTATAAACCAAATGGTCGTCAGCATCGGCAATGATGAAAAATGGTAGCCCCACTTTCAATTCGGGGTAACGTTTATCGTTTTGGAAGGCCTCAAATTCGGGATCGCTATCATAAATTTTTAGCAACACCATTTTTTTCAGCCCCTCAATCAAGTTACGGTCGGTTTGGGTCAGATGCTCAAAGGCCTTGCAGTTGGCGCACCAGTAGGCGAAAAAATCCACAAAAATCGGCTTGCCTTGTTCGCGGGAAGCTTTAATGGCATCTTCGTGGTTCAGGTACCAAGTCAGCTCGCCTTTGGTTTCTGTGGCGACAGCCGCCAGCGGATTTGCCGATGCCGTGACCGTAGGCGTTGCCGGAACGGACGTTGAAAACACGCCTTGCGCCAACACCAAACCGCCCACCAGCGCGAACAGGGCAAATAATGAGCGTTCCATGCGCCGGACGCTGTGCATGTCCTCGCCTTCCCATAAGTGATAGAGCGAAAACAGCAACAGCAACGCCCCGAAAAACACCAATTGGATGCCCTCAGGCTTAAAGCCATAACCGGACAGGCCTTTTTCCAAATAAGTATAGGCAAAATAAAGGATCAAAAACCCTAATGCCCATTGCACATAGCGCATCCAAGCACCCGATTTAGGCAGCCTGACCCCAAACAACCCGATCAACAAAAACGGAATGCCTAACCCCAACCCAAACGCCAACATTTTTAGGGCGGCTATCAGTGTGGACAGCCACGTCAAGCCATCGGTCTGGCTGGCAATACCGACCAAAATGCCCACCACAAACGGGCCGACACACGATGAAGACAATAACCCCGCCCCCATGCCCATAATAAAAGTGCCGGCAACGCCTGGGGTTTTCTCGCCGAGAGCGTTGCCGCTGAACAAGGGGATATGGACAAAACCCGCCGTTGCCAAAGCCAGCACCAAAAACAGCAAGGCCAGCAGCAAGTTAGTCATAGGCAAACGCAGCACCTCGTTAAAGGCCCCGCCTGTCGCCGCTGCAATCAGGCCAAACAAAAAATAAATGCTGGCCAGCCCGACATAATAAACGGCAGGATGCAAGGCGCGATGAGCCGTGCCTTGTGAGCGTCCGGCAATAATGCTCGCGGTGATAGGGTACAGTGGATAGACGCACGGCAATAAACTCGCCAGCAAACCACCCAGCATCAGAAAAACATAAGCGCCAACAGAAGACTGGTTCGAGGCCAAATGACTTTCAACCCAAGCGTTCATACTGGTCAGGACTCCCTCCGCATGGGCAGGGGTGGTGGCCATCAACAACACAATGGCGGAATACAGGGGGTTCATAAGAAAAATCCTCAGCAGCGGCGCGGAGTTAGCCGCGCCAAAATAAAGGCTATCGCCTTAACTTTTGACTTGGGAGAGCATATAAAACATCTCGCGCGCAATCTGCTCGGTGCGCTCATCGTAACGCGCGGTTTCTTCGGGTGTATTGTCGGCAACCTTTGGGTCTTCATAATGGAGGGGGATACGCAAGGTGCTGCCTTCGACAACTGGACAGTTTTTGTCCGCTTGCGAACAGGTCATCAGCGCGGCATAGTTGTCCTTAGGGTTGCCATCGGCATTGTAGACTTTTGAAAAAGCGCGGATATCCGGTTTGGTTTCGGAATATTTGACCAGATAAACAGGATTTTTACCGCCTGTCGAATCCGTCAAGCTAAAGCCCACGCGCCGTAAGGCATCCACGGTGCGGCTGTTCATCGCGGTCGCTTCGGTACCACCCGAAAACGCCTGAACCCCCTCCACACCATAAAAAGCGGCGGCAGTTTGCGCCCAGATTTGCCCCAGATGGCTACGGCGTGAATTATGGGTGCAAATAAACGTCAGTTGCGCCGCCTCACCCGCCTGGATTTTTGAGCGGATAAACAAGGCCGCCTTTTTCAATTGCTGTTGCCGTTCGGGGAGGATTTGCCCAAATTCATGGGTAATTTTGCTGATATAAGGGTGGATTTTTGGCAAGACATCATCCGAGCTGGCATTTGCCATACCGATAAGGCTAAACCCCAAGACAATAGTGCAAAAAAACGGGGCGAAACGGTGGCTTCTGAAATTCATGATAAATCCTCAACTGTAGATAACTGCGTCAATGACTGCCGCTCAACCCTGACAGCCATCGGTGGCCTGATAGACCGCTGGCGGACATTCGCCCGGATTGGCGGCAAAGCGTCGAAGGATTACGGAACGTTTTTTTAAATCGCCAATAAGATCGCCAAATCCATCAGTGTCGGCCTGCAAGCAGTGCAAATTTGCCAATAGCACCGGATGCGTGGGTTCAGGCAAACTGTAGACCATCCAAACCCCTTCCCGCCGCGCGCCCACAACACCCAATTTTTTCATATACTGTAGTTGTTTGGACGTTTTGACCTGGGTTTCACCAAGGATTTCTTGCAAATGGCACACGCACAACGGGCCTTCCTTAAGCAGGTTGAGTATCCGCAAACGCAGCACATCACAAAGGCATTTATAAAGGTTAGTTAATTCCACGCTCTGCATATACTTCTTATTGCATATATTAAAAAACGAATATGTCATTTTGATGACAATGGCTGGGTGGCCGTTACAAATCCGCCGATATCACTGGCATTCCAGGGTGCTCCCGTAACACCTCCCCAAATACACGTCAGCGGGTGGATCCGTTCACGGTTATAGAAATCCCTCAATCCTCACCGACAACCTTCCTTGAATAATACAGCACACCTTCACCGCCCAAGCAATACCGCAAGCTCGGATGATGAATGAAAGTGCATAGTAGCATCAGCATAAAGGGATTAGGGCCAACCGTATTGGCTTATCCCCTACACCACCATCTGCGAAGTGATTTTAGGGATAATCAACAATACCAAAAACAAGGGGGCTAGTACGATAAGTAATGGCGGGACAAAAACAAACTCGATAAAACTTCTAGGGACACACTGTTGCAACCTATACGCCGCCCGTGCGGTCGATTGGCGGATAAATTCAACAAAATGGCTTAACCAGTCCAAGGGGATCAATAAGGCAAAACAAAAGCCCAGTGCCAACAACACTAACGAATAGACAATCGCCACGGCGGCGGTTATCGGCTTTAACAGTAAATAGGCTGTGTCAGCGACATAATTATATAAACGCCTGACCGCATGAAAAAAGATACCGTTGACCATTTTAAATGCCCCCGAACCATCTAACGTGCCGCTGGATTCATTGGTAATAAAGCTATCCATCGAATCGCTGGACAGCTTAGGGACAAGCAAAAACACAATCAGTAAAGGTGACAAGGCCACTAAGAATATCGGCCTAAAAAGAAAAGAGAATAAGCCGTCATCGATATAATCGCTTTGATTTTTCATCATCCCCAGTATAAGCCGCCGACAAGCATCCGTCAGTTTGCCCAGCCAATCCAAGACAATTCCTAAGGAAAAAATCAGCCCTATCGCCAACAAGATTAGCGAATAGACCAGCACCAACGGCAATATGATAGGTTTTAGCGCCCAAGCAACCCGCCTCAAATACAGCCAACTATTCCCTGCGGCCTTAAAATAGGAATGGGCAATATGGGTGAAAACACCTGTATTCATGTAACGGCCTTATTATTGGATTATTTCTGTAGTCAAGAAGAGCATCCGCGTACTCTTATGGATAAAAATATAACAAACGCAGTAATATACTCCAATTAATGCGGGATAGGTTAGGCATTATTGACAGCAATAACGACAACAATAGGCTAACGGCATTAGGTAGGCGAAAACACTCATAGTTGGCAATAAAATGCTCGCTACGTCGAAGTAAATATCACCCTGCCTTAGGGCAAATAACGGTTTTTTAGCGACACATAATGCGCGGCGGAATAGTCCAAAAAGGCTTTTTCAGACTCGCTCAAAGGGCGTCATCGCGCGCCAGGAGGGCGCGGAATGCCTGATCGGCGGCAATCGCAACCTGCTGCCGGGCGATCTGGAGGGCGGCTACTACGTCCAGCCGACGCTGTTCAAGGGCCATAACAAGATGCGCATCTTC
>JAQTNZ010000220.1 GCA_028713595.1 Methylovulum sp.
GTGCACGCAATATTTGAATAATGCCAAGGCAAGTAGAAAACCACGGTCAATAACGGGATTAACGCGATTCTTAACAGTGTGATATTGGTAGGTAAGTTAAATTCAATTGCCATCTTGATGATGAAAATGCTCGTAAATTCGTTGTGCCAATGGTCGGCTGATGCCATCTATACTGCAAAGTGCGTCTACCCCTGCTTGGGCAATTCCTTGTAAACCGCCGAATTGCTTCAATAATTGTTGCCGCCGTTTTGGGCCTAATCCGGCAATGCCTTCTAAGCTCGATTGTTTTTTTGTATTTTTGCGCCGTTGCCGATGTCCGGTAATAGCAAAACGGTGCGCTTCATCGCGGATGTGCTGGATTAGCAACAAGCCGCTGGCACCTGTGGTGATGTCCAGCGCGTGTTCCTGATCGACCAAAATCAGCTGTTCCATGCCGGGTTTTCGGTCGGGCCCTTTGGCAACGCCGACTATCATAACATTGTTTATGGCTAATTCCTCTAGTGCCTTTTGCGCCGCTTTCACCTGACCTTTGCCACCGTCAATAAATAAGATGTCCGGCGCGGGATGTTCGCCTTGTTGTAGGCGCTTAAAACGCCGCGATACGGCTTGTCCAATCGCTGCATAATCATCGCCGCCGGTGATGCCTTCGATATTGAAACGCCGATAAGCCGATTTGACTGGGCCATTTTGGTCAAAAACTACGCAAGAGGCGACGGTTTGCTCGCCTTGGGTGTGGCTGATGTCGAAACATTCCAGGCGTTGTGGCAGGGTGGACAGATGCAATTGCTGTTGCAGGCTTAAAAAACGTCCGGCTAGGCTTTGTTTTTCAGCCAATTTGGCGGCTAAGGACAACTCGGCGTTGGTTAGGGCCATTTGCAGCCATTTTGCCCGCTCCCCGCGTACCCGTGCGCTAATGGTCACGGCATGTTTGGCTTGGCTTGCCAGCATGTCGGCCAAGAGCGCAGTTTCCTCCGGTTCGTGACTGACGATCAATTCGGTGGGCACGGGTTTGTTAAGGTAATATTGGGCGATGAATGCCTGTAGCACCACGCTGGCTTCGTGTTCGCCGCCGGTGCTAGGAAAATAAGCCTTGTTGCCCAATTGCTGGCCGTTGCGGATAAAAAATACCTGCACACAGGCGCTCTGTTGTTGTGTGGCACAGGCGATAATATCGACATTGCCTTTTTCGCCGTGGACATGGTTTTTTTCCAATACTGTCCGCAAGCGGGCGATCTGGTCGCGGTAACTGGCGGCTTGCTCAAACGCCAGCGCCGCCGAAGCCTGTTCCATTTGGCCAATCAATTGTTCAATCAGCACGCCGCCGCGCCCGTCCAAAAACATGACGGTATGGGCGACATCTTGCGCGTATGCGCTCGCACTAATCAAACCTACGCAGGGGGCGGTGCAGCGGCCTATCTGATGTTGCAGGCAAGGGCGGGTGCGGTTGTTGTAAACGCTATCTTCACATTGCCTGATCGGAAACAGTTTTTGCAACAGTTTTAAGCTTTCTTTGGCGGCGGTGGAACTAGGGTAGGGGCCAAAATAGTGACCGGCCTTTTTTTTTGCTCCCCGATGTAAGGTGATAAGGGGGAACTCATGGTCGCTAAGATAAATATAGGGGAAGGATTTGTCATCACGCAGACAAATATTGTAGCGGGGCTTATGGCGTTTGATCTGCTGGCACTCCAGCAACAAGGCTTCGCTTTCGGTATGGGTGACTGTCACCTCGATGCGGCTGACTTTGGTCATCATCACCTGTTGTTTGGGTGAAGCCTGTTGGGTTTTATAATAACTGGAAACGCGGTTTTTTAAGTTTTTCGCCTTGCCGACATAAATGATTTCATCTTGGGCATTAAACATTGTGTAAATGCCCGGCAGGGAGGTCAAGTTTGTTAAAAAACTGTCACTGTCAAAAGAGGTAGTCGTCGAATCCACGGTATTTTGGCTAAAGGGTTGGTTGGCTCTGGCGTTTTGCCGAAGTTTGATTGCTGTGTAAGGGAAGGCATGGTTTTTATATTCCCCATTCACGGCCATAAAATCAAGCCCCTATCCTAGCAATTGGAGTACAATCTTAAGGGTTCGTCAATTTTTTGTTGTTAACCCCTAGGTTTTGACATTTATCGTAAGGGCAATATGGATTTTGAACAAGCGCGGTAATTTTCAGGTGGATAGAGCTTTATCTATGGCAAATTGCGGCTAAAATTAACGGAAAATATTTTATTTGGTGTGCATACCACCCGCTTCTCGCCTATTAGATTACGGAGACTTATGATGACTCGGCATACGACTAAGACGCTACCTTTCCACCATCATGCCTTAGCAATCGCTTTGGCTTTAGCGCTAGGTACCGCCCAGGCGGCGACGATTAACGTCACCGCTCCTTGTACCTTAACCCATGCCATCAACAACGCCAATGCCGATGCTGATACCGATGGGGCGGGAGGCTGTGCGGCAGGCAGTGGCGCGGATAGCTTAGAGCTAAAAAGCAACGCCATGTATACCTTAAGCGCGGTGGACAACCAAGATGCCAGCGGGCCTAATGGCTTGCCATTAATCAGCAGCGTGATTACCATTAACGGCAATGGTGCGACTGTTAAACGTAGCTCGGTTGCGGGTACGGCGGACTTCCGGTTGTTGCATATTGGTACGGGCGGCAATCTGACCGTCAACAATTTAAAGTTGACGGGCGGACGTTTGAGCGCCGATTATCAATACGGGGGCGGTATTCAGAATGGCGGTACCCTGACCTTGAACAACAGCACGATTACCGGCAATAACGACCTCGGTGTCGGAGCCGTTGGCAGTGCTATCGCCAACATGTACCAAAGTAGCCTAACGCTTAATAATAGCGCCGTGTCAGGCAATAGAGCCACGCACGGCGGTGCGGTCATGAATTTTCCAAGCGCCAGTGCAACGGTTAATAACAGCACCATTTTTAATAATGAGGCGACTAACGGCGGTATTGGCGGTATTGGTAATGGCGGCGAAATGGTCTTGACTAATAGCACAGTATCCCACAACCGCAATCTGGCGACCTGGGGCGTGGGCGGCATCAGTAACGGTGGCAATGCCGTACTGACTTTAAACCATAGCACCGTGGCCCATAACAATACCCGCTATGGCAATGTCGCCGGTGTCCAGAACACGGGTACGATGACCCTTATCAACAGTATTATCGCCAACAGCCAAAATGGCGCCGATTGCTATACCAATTCCCATTACGGTGGCGTAACTCTTTTGCAAGGCCAAAATTTACTGGGCGACGGCACCTGTAACGCCACGTTGAGCGGCCCGGCAAAGTTGGCTCCACTATTGGACAACGGTGGCCCAACCCTTACCCAGGCGCTCGATAAAGGTAGTCTTGCCCTCAATGCCGCCAATACCCTGTGTGTGGCGATTGACCAACGTTATGTCAGCCGCCCCCAACCTACGGGAGGTGTTTGCGATATTGGCGCCTATGAGCAGATCCAAACCACACCCGCCCCTGTCGCTGCTTTAGTAGGTTTTTTTGATGCGCAGGTGGCCAGTCACACGATTATGGGCATAGGCCCGACACCGATACCCACCCGCCGGGCATTACGTAACCAATTATTGACCGCAGGTGACAATAAGGCCACGCTATTGGATGTCCAAGCCTGCAATCAATTGGCAAAAACGCTCACCCGTTTGGATACCGATAGTAGTCCTGACGCTAACGATTATGTGACAGGTAGCCAAGTCGCGGCGTTAAAAACCCAAATTGACAGTTTGCGCAATGATTGGGCGTGCCAGTAAACAGCACCGTTTAACCTTCAGGCGGGCGGGAACTGGGCTAAAGCCCGTGTGGGGATTTACGCCCGCCTTACTCTTATTTTAGCCTTAGCTATTGTCATGAGCATCCCTTTTGCCAGCCAACACACCCCGTCTTTTCCAGCACTGCTTAACGCCCTAGGCGTATCGGTGCTGGTGTCCACTTACCAAGCCGGACAACTCATTATCTTGCGCACTGAGCGGGATGTACTTAACACCCATTTCTGTGGTTTGGAAAAACCTATGGGTATGGCGGCTTATAAAGACAAGCTGGCAGTGGGTACGGGGTATCAACTCTGGGAATACGTCAACTTACCCGCCGTGGCTGATAAGCTTACGGGTTCTATTCGGCACGATGCCTGTTATTTGCCGCGTACCGTGCATATTACCGGCGACATCGACATCCATGAGTTGGCCTATACCGATGATGGCGAACTCTGGCTGGTCAATACCCGCATGTCCTGCTTATGTACCTTAGATTCGGCCTATAGCGTGGTGCCACGCTGGCGACCGCCCTTTGTAAGCGCTTACGATTTGACCGACCGTTGCCACCTAAATGGTCTGGCGCTTAAAAACGGTAGGCCCGCTTTTGTTACCGCCTTGGGCAAAACCGACACCGCCGCCGGTTGGCGCGGCAATAAAGCATCAGGGGGGCTGTTGATGAGCATCGCCGATGGGCGGGTCATCGCCTCTGGATTATCCATGCCGCACTCGCCGCGTTGGTATCAAGATAAGCTATGGTATTTGGAATCGGGGGCGGGGCAATTGTGTACCGTCAATCCGCAAACCGGTGTCCGCGTGGTGGTTGCACAACTGCCAGGCTTTACCCGTGGACTGGATTTTGTGGGCCGCTACGCCTTTATTGGCCTATCGCAAGTGCGCGAGACGGCAGTGTTTTCGGGTTTGCCGTTAACGGCACAGGCAGGCGAGCGCCATTGCGGGGTGTGGGTGGTTGATATTGACAGCGGCCAAACCATCGCCTGTGTGGTGTTTACCGGAACGGTGCAAGAAGTGTTTTCCGTGCAAGTGTTGCCTCACCGTTTTCCGGTGTTGTTGGACATGGACGACCCTTTGCTGCGTAACTCTTATTCCTTGCCAGATACTGCCTTGGCGGAAGTCGCCGCGCCTGATCCGGTGGCAATGGCCTTTGATGCCGCCGCCCATAAACATCAGCAAGGGCAGTTGGTGGCGGCGGTTGCCGACTATCAAACTTTGCTCAAACAAGTCCCCGAACATCTGCCGGCACGTTTTCATCTGGGCGTGGCGTTGACGGATTTGGAGCGCTGGCAAGAAGCCATGAGTGCGTTGTCGGCGGTGCTGGCGCGGCAACCCCATCATGCCGAAGCCCATAATAGCTTAGGGCTATGCTATGCCGCGCAACATAACGCGCAGCAAGCGTTACACCATTTCGAACAGGCCTTGGCCGCCGATCAACAATATGCCATTGCCCATTTGAACCGCGCCATGATGTTGTTAAAACAAGGGCGGTTCAGCGAAGGCTGGGCGGAATACGAATGGCGTTGGCAAACCCCGGCCTTTACGCCGTTTGCCTGCCCGCAACCGCGTTGGCAAGGCGAAGAGATTCTGGATAAAACCC
>JAQTNZ010000221.1 GCA_028713595.1 Methylovulum sp.
CGGTCCTATAGCCATTTTAACCATCCTGCAACTGCCCGTCCTAAACGACAATTACATCTATCTGCTCCACGACCCGTTGTCCGCCGAAACGGCGGTGGTTGACCCAGCATTGGCCCAGCCGGTTTTGGACGAGCTTGCCCGGCGAGGCTGGCAGTTGACTTATATCTTCAACACCCACCATCATGGCGACCATATCGGCGGCAATCTGGAACTGAAAACCCGAACCGGCTGCCAAATTATCGGGGCCGAAGCGGACAAACACCGTATCCCTGGCATTGACCGCGGTGTCAGCGACCAAGATACCATCCGACTAGGGCGACAGACCGCACAAGTCATCGCCACACCTGGCCACACCAGCGGCCATATCGTCTACTATTTTGCCGCCGCTGACGCGCTGTTTTGCGGTGATACCCTATTCGTCATGGGCTGCGGGCGTTTGTTTGACGGCACTATCGGCCAGCTCTGGCAATCGCTGCAAACCCTGCAAACATTGCCCGCCGCGACACGGATTTATTGCGCCCATGAATACACCCAAAACAATGGCCGCTTCGCCTTAATCCTAGAGCCGGATAACTTAGCCTTGCAGGAAAAAATGGCGGACGTGGCGGTGCTACGTGCCAGACAGCAAGCGACCGTACCATCGACCTTGGCGCAAGAGTTGGCGACCAACCCTTTTTTACGCACAGACAGCAAAGCCCTACAAACCGCCGTGGGTTTGCAAGGCGGCGATTCCTTAGCGGTGTTTACCCGCTTACGGGCATTAAAAGATGTGTTTTAAGGTTGGGCCGATTTGTGTACCATCTATAACTTTCCCAACCGGACAACGGCCTAAAAATAGCCGTTGCTTAAAACTAACCCTAGGTATATAAACCCCATGCGCTTACTCATCATGACCTTACTGCCGCTAACCCTTTTAGTGACCCGCCCCGCCACCGCCGCCCTTGCATTATGCGAGGGCGTACAGCCTTTGGAAACCGTAGTGTCACTGATGGCACAACGCTTGGCGTTGGCTGAGGATGTGGCGCGTTATAAATGGAACCAGAAAACGGGTGTTGAAGATGCCGCCCGCGAACAGCTTATCGTCACCAAATTGAAAGAACAGGCCGTTGCCCAAGGCTTACCGGCGGCATGGTCGGAGACCTTCTTCCGGGCGCAAATAGAAGCGTCAAAAAACGTGCAAAAACAATTGTTCGCGGATTGGCAACAAAACCATACCGCCCCATTTGCTGCCGTACCCGACTTAAACAGCCAAACCCGCCCCAAATTATATGCACTGATGTCCGATTTGATCACCGCCTTGACCAAAGCGTGGCAACCGTTGCAACAGCCACAATGCCAACCCGTGTTGGACAAGTTGGTGCGCGAAAAGCTCGGCAAGCCAGAATACCAAGTGGCGGGCACACCGTTGTTTGACGTGCATTAACGGTTGGCCTTAAAAACTCACCGAAGCGCTGACCCTAACCATACGCGGTTCCACCGGATGTTTGATAATACCATCGGTGCTGCCGTCGGCATTAGAGCCGACGGCTTCGCCTTGTAGACGGTAGCCGTAAAAATAGGCGATGTCGTTACTGGTGGAGCCAAACAGATTGAACACATCGACTTCGACTTTATAGGCCTTGTACTGATAACCGGCTCCGAAGTTAACAATGCTGGTGTCGCCCGCCCAAGCGGTGTCGGTATTGTTGAGCGGCACATCGCCAAAATGCCGTAGCCTGAGCGATCCAAACAAACCAGAGGGTAACGCCACCACCGCCCCGACGCTAATGACCCGCCCAACCGAATTGGGAATATGGTTTTCGGCGGCGGGAACACCGACAAAATGGGCGTTGGTAAAGGCAAAATCGGCATCCAAAGTCAGCCAATCGTTGGGCTTATAATAATTTGTCCACTCGACACCGTAGCGTTCTGACTGGCCGGCCGGTTCGGTAGTGCCGCCATCGCCGACAAACACCAACTCAGACTGGCTTGCCAGCCACCAGAGCGCCACGGTGGTGTTCAAGCCTGGCATGGATTGGCTGCGCACCCCCACTTCACCGCCATGCGAACGCACCAACGGCGTGACGGTATTCACTGCACCGCCCGTCACCGGGTCAATGCGTGTAGTCGTGCCACGCGCATCATTGGAATGGTAGCCATAGCCCATGTTAATAAAAAAATCTGTGTCCTGCCAAGGGCCTGCAATCAGGCTTAATTTAGGGCTGAGGAGGGCTGCGTTTTGGCTACCTGAATTCGCCGCCAATGATCGGCTATTGACATCGAAGCTAAAAAAATCACCGCGCAAACCGACAATGGAGCGGAATTTTTCCAGCCAATGCAGCTCATTTTTGGCATACACGCCGACACTGGTTTCGCTGACATCATCCAGACGTACATTGCTGAGAAATTGGCGGGCTTGAGTATGGTTCAAGGCCAAGCCGGTAATGTCATCATGGCGGATTTGTACGCCTAAGGTATTGTCCATCTCCAAACCAAACCATTTGTCATAACGGATATGTTCGCCCGTACCACCGACTTGTACCCGCCGTTCTTTTTGCTCAATTTGGTCGCCGTGGACGGTGTCGATATAACCGGTGAAATTGGAAAACAAATCCAAATCACTGTACAGGGCATAGACATTCAGGTCATTTTTGCCATGCTTGTTATGGTTCCATAGATTGCCGGACACGCTATAGCGGCTGGTCACACCACCATCACTGGGGTCGCCAGTACCGTACAAGCCGATAAGCCCCTCATTAATGGCCCGTTCGGGTATCTGGTTGGTCGCCGTCCAACTGTTATGGTAAGCCTTGCCGTTCACCGATAGCCCCCAATTGTCCTTGTCGATGGTGTAACGCAACATGCCGTTATACTTGTTGGTGTTTTCTGGCTGTTGCCACACCCCGTCATAAAAATTGACTTCCGAACCGACCAGCAAATCCCCCGCACCTAGCCTAAACGAATTGGCGGCAACGGTGCGGTAATAGCCAAATTCGCCGCCGGTAAATTTTAGCAAGCCTTCGGAAAGCTTGTGCATCGTGTGCATTTTCGTATAACCCGCCGCCGAAAAATCACCGACTTCGGCATAATACGGGCCTTTACCGTATTCAACCTTATCCACCAACTCAGGGATAATGCTGTTTAAATCCAGATAGCCTTGCCCATGCGCATGGCTGGGCATATTCATCGGGATGCCATCAACCGTTGCCGAAAAATCGGTGCCGTGGTCAAGATTAAAGCCGCGTAAAAAATACTGGTTCGCTTTGCCGGAACCGCTGTGCTGGGTCGCCAATGCACCCGGCACCACTTCAACCAATTCCCCCACCCGCGATAACGGACGGTATTTAAATTCCGGCTGCCCCACCACACCTTGCGAAGCTGACGAGGCGATACCAATCAAATCGGTGGCGCGGCCTTCAATTTCAACAGCCTCCAGTTGTATTGGCTCCTCCGTGGATTCTGGTTTTGGATCGGGGAGCGGATGCGCTTGAGCCATCATGTAGTGCAAACTCAGATAGACACCAAAACCCACCAACGAACAGGATTTGATAAGCGTGGCCCAGATATTTTTTTTCATAAGGTCTGCCAAGTGTTGTTGGAACAAGCTGGCAGGGTTGAAATATGCAAATAATCGCCTTACACCCGCCTATTTGTCAATAATACGGGAGACGTAAAGATTTGGATGCAAAAAATACCGTTTTGTTAGGTTTACGCTGGCACCGCTGTCAAAAATACATCGCCATTCCGACATATCCCGTGGGCATACAAATAGAGGGCCAAAATGGCTACCTCTCAATATTCCGCCGCGCCCTCCTTTGCGTAACGGTTATACAGCATCAACAACATATCCAACTCCGCCTGTTCAGGCAGGCACCAACCATCCAAGCCCAAATCAGCCAAAATTTGTCGGCTTTTGTCATCGTCCTGCATTGCAAGCAGGGTGTCGGCGAGTTTTTTTTGCAAACCGGCATGGCTGGGCGACAGCAATAACATCGGGTAAGCCATGGCGGTCTCGCTCTCTTCCAACAAACAGGTGTCTTCGCGGCTTAGACGCGATAGTTGGTGGTAATTGCGTTTCGGCATGAACAACATATCGGCCTGGCCTCTTAACAAGGTTTGCAAGGCTTTGATGTCATTCCCGGTAAAGGTGTAATGCAAGCCAGACGAAGCCAAACCACATTCATCACATAAAAATTGCCCCAACACATAAATAAAATCGGTTTCACTTGCGGTCACGACAGTCGCCGCCAAAAATTCCGCTATAGTTTTAGGCGACCCGTTTTTGCGTACGACAATGCTGACTTCATCAGTTTCATTCATCGGCCTTGCGACAGGGATGAACTGATATTTGGAGATTAAGGTACAGGCATCAAACGGTTTGGCAAAAACCAAGGCATGTTGGCTTAACGGTATAGCAAGGTCTGGCTGTTTGACATCAATATGGATGGCCTTTTCCAGATGCCGTTGTAAAAAGGTGTTGAACACATACCAGCCCGCCAATTGTTGGCTATTTTGCAAACTGACCAAAAAATCCAGTTTGTTACCGTTTACAGGCTCGGCAACGGGGCGTATGCGTTTCACTTGGCGTAATTTCACCGTATTATCTCTAGGCTCCGCTGATTTTTTGGCGGTGGCGCTTTCCGGCATGTCGTTAAAATAACGGTTTAAGCCCGTCATCTTAAATAACATGCTGAGCACACGGTTTAAGTTTCGCGCCTCTATTTTGATCGTCTGGGCGCGCCACTTCTCCAACACCTTCATCAGTTGCGCCAACCCCATAGAATTGATGCGGTCAACCTCGGCAAAATCAAGAATCACCCGACTAGATGCCAACAACTTATTGTTAGCAAGGGCATCAATAACCGGGCCGGCACTGACATCAATTTGGCCGGACAATTTAAATTCGTGCAGCGTGTCATCGCTATGCACCGTGGCAATCGTTAAGTTGGGGGCTTGGGTCATCACATCTCTCCCGTTATTTGGTTCGGATTGGCTGGCAAGCGTGCCGATAACCGAGACGGCTCCGGCATCAAGTTGGCCGGACACGTTAAACTCGTGCAACTTGTCATCGCCATATACCGTGGCAATCTTTAATTTGAGGGCTTGGCTCATCACATCTCTCCAACTGTTTGCTTAGGATTGGCTGATACCGAGTTGGGCACATCTTCGCTATAGCTTTCAAAATGCCCCAAAACCTCAGCTTCACCCATCACTTCATTGATTTCGTTATGGTAGAAAAATTGGAAGCCGCTATCGTTATCATGATTGGATTCATGAGTAAGCGACCATAGCAAAGTGACTTGAGTTTTTTGGTTCGGAAATACCCGTACTTGCAAATAATCACAGATGCGCCAGATCAAGTATAGACCGGCACCACCGACACCTGCTTCCAAGCCAGCTT
>JAQTNZ010000222.1 GCA_028713595.1 Methylovulum sp.
AAGGATGCTGTCGGTCAGGCGCACCCCGTAGTCATCAGCGAAGCTGGAACGGAAAGTCGATAGGGGCAGGACATTGTGCAAACCCTCGCTGGTGCAAAAGCGGCATTGGGCAAAAGGCAGGTCGGCGGACACCAACAACACCACGGTATTGGCAAAATGGGCGGCTTTTTGGTTGAACATACGCGCAGAAGCGGCGCAAGTGGGGGTGTCTAAGCTAGGCACGATGTTCAATACTTTATTTTTACCCGCGTAAGTCGCTAAGGTCACGTCCTTTAATTTGCCGTTGACCAGGGTGAACGCAGGGGCGGCGGAGCCGATAGCGGGCAGATCGCCATTAGTGTGCAGGGGTTTACCTTGGAAGCTGAGGGTTGCCATGTGTGTGGGGTTTACTTATGGTTTATGGATGGGGTAAGGTTTACCAATACTATAGATTATAGCGATGTAGGCTTTTGGGGCTGTACCCTTGCGTTTGTATAATTATCGGCTTAAGGACTTTTCTGCTTATTCTTAACCCGCCGCAATAGTTTTTCGCGACGTTGCACTTGCCAATCCACTTGCTTGCTTTTATGGATATTGGGTTTGCTGAAAGGGTTAGCCGGGGATTTAAACTCCAAGCGTATCGGCGTACCGGACAATTTCAATTGCTCACGGTAATAGTTGGTCAGATAGCGTTTATAGGAAATCGGCAGGGCATCGGTTTGGACACCGTGGATAATGACAATCGGTGGGTTACGGCCGCCTTGGTGGGCATATTTGAGCTTAATGCGGCGGTTGTTGATCATCGGTGGCTGGTGCGCATCGGTGGCTTCTTTTAAGATGCGGGTCAGCACCGGCGTTGACATGTTAATCATCGCCGAGTCGTATAGGCTATTGACGACATCGAACAATTTGCCGACCCCGCTGCCGTGCAGGGCAGAAATCGGGTGTTTTTCGGCAAATTCCATAAACGACAATTTTACTTCCAATTGCCGTTTGATGGTTTCTTTTTGCTGGGCATCCAAGCCATCCCATTTATTCAGGCCGATAATCATGGCGCGTCCGGCTTCAATAATCAATCCTAGCAAATGCGCGTCCTGGTCGGTCACGCCTTCGCTGGCATCAATCAAGTAAATTACGACATGGGCTTTTTCAATCGCTTGCAGGGATTTGATGACGCTGAATTTTTCGATGGTTTCGGCAATTTTGGAGCGTCTGCGCATGCCGGCGGTATCTATTAGGGTGAATTGCTTGCCATTGCGCTCGAAAGGGATGTAAATACTGTCGCGGGTAGTGCCCGGTTGGTCATAGACAATGACCCGCTCTTCGCCAAGCAGACGGTTGACCAAGGTGGATTTGCCGACATTGGGGCGGCCAACCACGGCAATGCCTACGCCTTTACGCTCGCCCTCATCATCAACCAAGGCCGATGCTGGGGGCAGCAATTGGTTGATACGCTCCAGCAATTCCGGCACCCCCCGCCCGTGCGAGGCGGCGATTTGCGAAGGCTCGCCCAAGGCTAGGGAGTAAAAGTCGCTGGCGGCGAGGGTGGCATCCAAGCCATCGACCTTATTAGTCACTAAGATAATGGGCTTGGCCATTTTTCTTAGGGTTTCGGCAATAGCTTTGTCGGACGCGCTCAGGCCTTCCCGCGCATCGACCATAAACAACACCACATCGGCTTCTTCTAGGGCGATTTGCACTTGTTTTCTGGAAAAGCTTTCAATGCCTTCGGCATCATCGGCGATACCGCCGGTGTCCACGACCAAGCATGGGCGGATGCCGTGCTTGACCCGCCCATATTGGCGGTCACGGGTAAGGCCTGGAAAATCCGCCACCAAAGCTTCGCGGCTGCGGGTCAGATAATTGAATAGGGTGGATTTGCCGACATTAGGCCGACCGACTAGGGCAATGACAGGTAACATAATTATTCAATGGTTAAAGCGGCAAGTGTGCCGTCTTTGGCGTAGACGTAAACAATATTGTCCACGACCACAGGTTTAGCTTCGATAGGGCTGTCCGAGATTTGCACCCGTGCCATCTGATGGCCGTCGGCAATGCTTAACCAATGGACATAGCCCTGAAAATCACCGACCACGACATAATGGCCGTAAACGGCGGGTGCTGAGGTGCGCCGTTGGTGCAAATCTTTTTGCCGCCACAGTGAGGCCCCGCTGTGCAAATCCAATTGCCAGATGTCGCTCTCGGTGTCGGACAAGTATAAATACCGCCAATCGTTGCTTAAGCCGGTATAAGAGGAAACGTTTTCATTACGCCAGACCACTTCGCCATCGGTTGCGGAAATGGCGCTGACCCCGCCATGAAAGCCCGCGACATAGACAATGCCCGCCGCTTCCAGCGGATCGGTGTCCAAGTCCACTAACCTGTCCACTTCGGAACGGCCTGTGGGGACAACGATACTGCTTTCCCAGATATAACGCCCGTCTTTTAATTGCAAGGCCATCAATTTGCCGTTGTCATAACCGCTGATGACCTTATCTTCGACCACTACCGGTGTTGCGGTGCCGCGTATGCTCAAGGGTGGGACGCTGACTTCGTAACTCCACAGCTTGGCACCGGTGGTTTCGTTAATGGCGGTGACTTTGCCGTCAGTGGTATGGACGATGACAACGCCATTGGCGATGGCGGGCACTGCCAGCACCTCGCTGGTGACTTTGGCTTTCCAGCGTTCCGTGCCGATGTCGGCATTTAAGGCGACCACTTCGGCATCGCTGGTGCCTAAAATGGCGCTGTTGTTGCCTGTACCTGGCCCTGCGGAAAATGGCAGCCCGGTTTTAACTTCCCATAGTTCTTTGCCGGTCAGCAAATCGCGGGCTTGGACACGTCCCCTATGGTCGGCGGCGATAATCCGCGCATTACCGATGGCTGGCACCAGCTTTAAGGTTTGTTCATCGGCGCCCACGCCCACGGATTCTTTCCAGCGCACTTGGATTTTGATTTCCTGGGTATATTCCACCAAGGCTTTGGGCGGGTCGGCATTGTCTTCCCCGCCGGTAAAGTAATCGCTAATACCCGAAAAGGATTCGCCCACAGTGTCCCAAGCGGCACAACCGGACAGGCCCACACATAGCAGTAGCAGCGTAAATAAGCGCATTATTTTTTATTTTCCAGCTTTTCAGGGGCGGTCAAATCGTCAATTTTCATTTGCAATAACGGCGATTGCTGGCCGTTATGGACGGCGCTTTGATACGAGGTACGCGCTTGGTCGGGGCGGTTCAGGGCGACATAGATGTCACCGACCAGCTCGTCGTATTGGGCGGAAAAACTGGCCGATTTGGCCGGATCAATATCATTGATTAATTTTAACGCCGCTTCGTATTCTTTATTGGCCATCAACAAATGCACCAAACGGATTTTGGCGATGTTCGCCACTTCCTTATTGGCGGCCAGCGCCACTTTTTCAAGAATGTGTTTGGCACCGGCCAAATCACCTTGCTCGGTCTTGGTTTTGGCTTCGGTCAGTTCACTGAACAGGGTGTAATCGCTGCCGCCAAAGCGGCTTTCCATTTGTTCGGTCAGTTTGATGACCGACTCTTTTTGGTCGGCCATAGCGGCTTTGACCAATTGCCCGTATAAGTTGGCGGCTTGTTCGGTTTGCATCCGTTGATAAGTCTGCCAGTAATTCCAGCCTAAAATGACCGCAATGCCTAAGCCTAAGCCGATCAGGGTCGCTTGGCCATTTTCTTTCCACCAGGCTTTTAGGGCCGCGAGCTGTTCTTCTTCTGTTTCGTAAATTTCCACGATGTCTCTCTTGTGCGCTTGATTTTAAAGATTTGCCAATGTGTTTGCCGTTTGTCCAGTTATGGCCGTTCCGTGGCCATTGGACACCTTATTTTCAGGCATCAAGACGTTGCCGTGCAACGTCTCTACAGGGCTTGCCGTTACCGTGCCAACAGGTAGTGTTTTAAAAATTCAATGGCTTGCGCTTGCGGCAAAGTTTGCTGGCCTTGTTCGTTGCGCAGCGCTTTTAGGCTGACTTCGCCTCGGCTGGCTTCATCATCGCCAATAATGACGGCATAATCGGCCCCGCTTTTGTCGGCTTTTTTAAATTGGCTTTTAAAGCTACCACCATCCGCATTCATTTGTAACCTTAAGTTCGGCAAGGCGGTCCGTAAAGCTTCGGCAAAACGCAGGCCGACCCGTTCGGCTTCGCCGCCCACCCGCACCATATAGGCATCCACGGGCTTGCTTAACGGCAGGTCAGGCAAGTTTTCCATCAAGGCCAACAAACGCTCCATGCCCATCGCAAAACCAACGGCAAAATTAGGCTTGCCGCCCAATTGCTCAATCAGGCTGTCATAACGGCCTCCGGCACATACCGTGCCTTGTGAGCCAAGTTCCGTGGTCACCCATTCAAATACGGTTTTGCTGTAATAGTCCAAGCCCCGTACCAAACGGGTGTTGATGCTATAAGGGATATCCAGCTCCGCCAAGATACGGGTGATGGCATCAAAGTGCTGGCGGCTGTCATCACCTAAGTAGGCCATCAATTCCGGCGCGTTGGCGACCACCGCTTGCATCGTTGGATTTTTGGTGTCGAGTATGCGCAAGGGGTTAGTGTACAAGCGGCGTTGGCTATCTTCGTCCAATACGTCCAGATGTTGCTGAAAATACGCCACCAACGCTTCACGGTAAACGATACGCTCTTCAATCGTGCCTAAGGAATTCAGTTGCAGATGGACTTTATCTCGGATACCTAAACGTTTCCATAAACGATCCATCAGTATAATCAATTCGGCATCAATATCGGGGGCGGCCATGCCATAGGTTTCTACACCCAATTGGATAAACTGGCGGTAACGCCCTTTTTGCGGGCGCTCATGACGGTACATCGGGCCGCTATACCATAACCTATGTACCGTGCCGTTGAGCAAGCTATGCTCAAGGCAGGCGCGTAGGCAGCCTGCCGTACCCTCAGGGCGCAAGGTCAGGGAGTCGCCGTTGCGGTCATCAAAGGTATACATTTCTTTTTCGACAATATCGGTGACTTCACCGATAGAGCGTTTGAACAGCTCGGTCTTTTCGACGATGGGCAAGCGGATTTCGCTATAGCCATAAGAGGCCAGCACTTGCCGGATAATCGTTTCTGCATATTGCCAAAGCGGGGTTTGTTCAGGAAGCACATCGTGCATCCCGCGTATTGCTTGTATCGTGTTTGCCATGTCGGGTTAATGTGCCTGTTATTGCACAGGCTCGGCTTTTTTAGCTTCATCGGAAAGCGGGAAGCGTTCCAACAACAAATTTTTATATTCTTGCTCCAGCCCCGTATTGCCTAGGGCGCGTTCGGTTTGCATCCCATACCACAAGGATGTGGGGGTATGGGGGGTGCTATTGAGATAGCGTTGTAAGTAACTTTTGGCGGGCCAGTATTCACGGTTT
>JAQTNZ010000223.1 GCA_028713595.1 Methylovulum sp.
GCCTGATTATCGCCCAGATCATTGTCGATACCTTAAAAGCCTTGGACATGCGCTATCCCGCCGCCGATGCGGCACGGCAACAGGAATTGCAGACAATTCGCCAACAACTGATGCAGGAGGCCATGTAGGGATGGGTAATGGCTTATGTGCCAAATATGGAAAAATCCTTAAAGACTTTTATAAACCAACGAATTAAATTAAGGCTCTATATGGGTTTCAAGGTCTTTTTGCCGTTAACGGTCAATCAGCCTTTTTTCTCTTGGCTGGCCCGCTGTTTCCTGGACATCCGTCCTAGGATGGACACCATTTTTTACAATGGTGGTGGCGTGGCAGTATGGGCAGTTCAGTTTATTGGAGCGACCAAGACAAAATTAGCCCATTATACCGAATCTTACGCGGCCCATCAGGGTTACCTCATTAAAATAAAAATATTTTAGAATCAATATCATACAAGTATAAAAAACGCATTAAAATGGCGTAAAAAACTATAACAAATTGATTTAACAATAAATTAAAAAGTCAAATGAGGTAGCCCTGCGCTGCCCATTTGTAGGGCTTGACTTTTGGGATTTCATTCCGTTTGCAAGGACTACCCTCTATCTTTTCAAAAATTGTCCGAAGTATTGCTATTTGCAATGGCGCATAATACATACTAGAATGCTAGTACATGACTACACAAAAACAATACCGACAGCAATTAGTGAATTTGCTTTGTGGCATATCCGAACCGGAGCTTATGGGTGCTGCATTAGAAGCCATTCTGACAACCAAAGAAATGGAAGGTATCGAGAATCGCTTGCAGATTTTTCAAATGCTCACAGAAAATATCCCTCAGCGACAAATTGCAGCCAAACTAAAAGTTGGCATTGCAACTGTTACTCGAGGAGCTAGGGCATACCGTAATAGCCATTTTTTTGAACTAGATCGGGATGCATTACAACATATTCGCAGCAATCCTGATAAAAATAAATTTGATATGGACAACCAACACATCCCCAAATTAACACTACCCGGAAAATCCAACTATATAAAAATTTCTGAGGATGATTGTTTTTTCGAGTTATTTAGAAAAATTGAAAAAAAATACAAACACTGTTTCTTATTTGAATCACTTGGAGAGGAGAGCGGAATATCGCGCAACCATATTATTGGATTTGATCCTGCTCAAATTGTATACGCGGAAGATAAGAACACGCTTTGCATTACAGAGTCTATCACAGGAAAAACAGAAAAATATCAGTGTGATAACTCTTATTATGCGCTTAGAGAAATCATTCCTCAGGACATTATATCACCCCGATATGCGGGGGGGTTAGTTGGCTATTTGGGATACGATACGATCAATTTTTTTGAGCCGACACTTGATCTTCAAACAAGCAAATTGTTCGAACCTTTTAAATTTGGCGTATATCTTGATGGGCTCGTTTACGACCAGATGACAGGGGAAATATTTTACTATTACTACAATGAAAGTCGTATTGAAGAAGTAAAGGCCTTGCTGCATCAAGAAAAAGAGATGTTTGGAGAGACAGAATGCATTTGCTTAGGAGACTCGATGTCTCGTGAAGAACATGAGCAAGCAGTTTTAAAAGTTAAAGAACATATACGGTCAGGATTAGTTTTCCAATGTGAAGTTGGTTTTAAAACTATATACAAGATCATTGGTGACACAACCCATATCTACTCTAAATTGCGGGCAATAAACCCTTCTCCGCACATGTTTTATCTCAAGTTTGATCGGCAAAAAATTATTGGCGCATCACCAGAGCTTTTGTTTCGTTTACGCGATGGCGAAATGGAAACTTTTCCGCTTGCAGGCACCGCAAAACGGGGTGCAGATGCCACTGAAGATACGCAACTGGCAAGGAAATTATTAAACGACCCTAAAGAAATAGCCGAACACAATATGTTAGTGGATTTGCACCGTAATGATCTAGGTCGGGTGGCACGCTATGGAACTGTAAAAGTCCGTAGTTTAATGGATATAAAACGCTTCTCTCATGTGCAGCATATTTCTTCAGAAATTGTTGGTATTCTGCATGAAAAAGAAGATATGTTTTCTGCCCTAGCTTCAAATTTTCCAGCAGGAACTTTATCTGGAGCACCTAAGATTGAAGCCATCAAAATTATAAATGAGATAGAAGCCGATCCTCGTGGGCCGTATGGTGGTGCCGTTGGTCAATTTGGTTTTAATGGCGATTGCACGTTTGCAATACCTATTCGATCGGTTTTTATTAATGGCGAAGACGGCTATGTGCAAACATGCGGAGGCAATGTTTATGACTCTAACCCGGCTGACGAGTACTTGGAAATTGAGCGCAAGCTTTCTGCAATGCGCAGCGTTCTTTCCAGCTTTGAAAAGGAATAATCATGCGTGTTTTAATTATAGATAATTACGACTCTTTTACTTATAACCTGTACCAGTACGTTGGAGAAATTCTATCGGCAAAACTTGGATATGCTGGTTTTGATGTGACCGTCAAACGTAACGATGAGATGACTCTCAATCAAGTTATTGAATTCGCCCCTGACCGTATCATTATCTCACCGGGTCCTGGAACCCCCAGTGATAAACGTTATTTTGGGATATGCAGTGATGTAATATTAAAATTGGGTGCAACGACCCCATTATTGGGGGTTTGCCTTGGTATGCAAGGTATTGCATATTGTTTTGGCGGGAAAGTTGTGCGCGCTCCTGTACCAATGCATGGAAAAACATCACTCGTGCAGCACGATGGACGTGGACTATATCGCTCCATGCCACAAAACTTTGAAGTAATGCGTTACCACTCGCTAATGGTAGATGCTGCTAGTTTGCCCACCTGTTTGGAAATTACATCAGTTATCGCAGATGAAGTAACTGGGAAAATACAAAATTTAGCCACTGCCGCTTTAAATGCCTCTGTGATTATGGGGGTTCGCCACAAGCAATATCCCATCGAAGGTATTCAATATCATCCTGAATCTTTCGCGACTGAAGGTGGTAAAAAGTTATTAGCCAACTTTCTCCTATCGTGAATTCAACTCCGAAGTGCAATCGAAATTAGTCGAATTGAGGAGGGTAAGGCACTCCCCCCCCTGCCCACTATAGTTTGCCAAACCTCTGGTGCATCTGATTGACCGCTCCTGCGTTGCCCTGCATCCGCGCAGTCGACGGCAAGACGTATTGGCAGTGGGTGGCGCAAGCTGACGTGACACTGAGCCGCGCCGCCAAACCTAGCCGGAAGAAAGGCGGACAGCCTGCCGCCGCGGAAATTCCGGTGATGGCAAAACTGGGG
Organism: Methylovulum sp.; assembly: GCA_028713595.1. Classification (GTDB taxonomy): domain Bacteria; phylum Pseudomonadota; class Gammaproteobacteria; order Methylococcales; family Methylomonadaceae; genus Methylovulum. The sequence continues at coordinate 3,279 of JAQTNZ010000223.1, forward strand.
GTCAGCCGCGTCCTCGCCGAAGACGGCGCGGCTTGCTGGCTAACGTAAAGGACGCGGATGCCGCCACCATTGCCCTCTGGTACTACTGGCGTTTACCCGCAGGCACAAGGACAGATCGACTACAGGACTACCCAGTTAATAAAGTATCGGCCCAATAACTTGAATATCAACTTTCACTAATATAAAATCCCTTACTGTAATTGGGACATTTATGCCCGATACATGACAAGACTTTGAGTCTGAGGAGATTTTATGTCCGACCAAAACCCCAATAATTATTCCCGCCGCCGTTTTATGGCCCAAACTGGCTTAGGGTTGCTCGCATTTGCGGGTATGCCCCGTTCATTAAAAGCAATGGAAGGCATGCAAGCCATGCCTAAATTACCGCCACGTCAGATAAACCCTAATTTTAAGGCGGATGTGGACATTGAGCTGTTTTGCAAGCCCGCTATCCTACCAATTTTGGCTGGCCGACAAACCCAAGCGCTACAATACACCGCCCGCTTGCTACAAGGGCCCAAAGGCGTACTGACAGACATTCCTGGCTCCTATTTAGGTCCGATTATCCGTCTGCACAAAGGCCAAAAAGTCCGTATCCATCTGCATAATGGCCTGTCCGAAGCCACCGTGACGCACTGGCACGGCTTGCATGTCCCCGCTGAAATGGATGGACACCCCCTTTATGCGATCAATCCTGGCGAAAAATTGGTTTATGAATTTGAAATCCAAAACCGTGCCGGCATGAACATTTATCATCCGCATCCGCATGAAACCACCGCCAAACAAGTTTATCATGGCTTGGCGGGGGCGTTGTTGGTCAATGACGAAGAAGAGGCCGCGCTGGGTTTGCCGTCAGGAGACTATGAAATTCCCATCGTCATCCAAGACCGCCTGTTCGATGCCCAAAACCAGCTGGTGTATGTGCGTAATATGCACGACCGGATGATGGGTTTTTACGGTGACCGTATCCTTGTCAATGGACGGGCAGATTTTCAGATAGACGTGGACAGTCGCGCTTACCGTTTGCGGGTCATGAATGGTTCCACGGCCCGCATTTACAAACTGGGTTGGGACGATGGTACACCGCTCACCGTATTGGGCACAGATGGCGGCTTGCTGGAAAAGCCTGAAACCAAACCCTATATGATGTTGGCCCCTGGCGAACGCTTGGATATTTGGGCGGATTTCAGTGGCCGGGCCGTAGGCTCCCAGTTGGTCATGCGTAGCTTGGCTTTCAGTGGCGTGTTGCCGAAAATGGGCATGATGATGAACCATAGCGGCTTGGCTGTCGGCAGTGACTATCCGATTTTTACCGCGAAAGTGACCCGCAAAGTCAGTGATAGCCCTAAATTGCCCCATAACTTATCCAGCTTCCACCATTACCAAACGGCCGATACCGCCAACCCCGACAAACCGCTACCGATAAGCATTACCGAAGCCCACATGGCGATGCTGTTGAATGGCCGCCCTTATGCTTATAACGATGTCCAAGAGTTTGAGCGCATTCCGGTCAACACCGTGCAATTGCTGGAAATTTTCCACGCGCATGGCGGTGGAGCCCATGCCGGACAAGAAGCGGAGGCTATGGGTCATGGCGGTATGGGCATGGGGGGAATGCGCCACGGCGGCATGGGCATGGGTCATGGTGGCGGGATGGGTGGCATGGGTATGATGATGTCGATGGCACATCCTATCCACTTGCATGGGCAATCATTCCAAATCATCAGCCGTAGTGCCAATACGGCAAACGCGGATGATTATGCCACCGTCAGCGAGGGTTTTATCGATCATGGCTTAAAGGATACCGTGCTGGTCATGCCGGGCGAAATCGTCCGCATCATCAAGCCGTTCCAAGATTTTAAAGGCCTGTTTATGTACCACTGCCATAATCTTGAACATGAGGATATGGGCATGATGCGGGATTTTTTGGTGGTGTGACGCATTATCAAAAACATATCCAACCAATTGTTTTTAATGGCGGAATAAAAGTAAATTTGCTGGTGTGCCCTTGGCGTGGCTATGATTCAGGTATATTTCATAATGAAACATTGTGTTTCATAATTACAAATCCTGAAATAGGGCCATTAAATGA
>JAQTNZ010000224.1 GCA_028713595.1 Methylovulum sp.
GAGTTGTTGGTATTGATCATTTTGGTGAATCAGCTCCAGCAGGGCAACTATTTAAAGAGTTCGGTTTTACTGTTGAAAATGTAGTGATGAACGTAGAAGCGGTACTTCAGAACTAAAATTATAGACTATTTGCATAGCTTAACTCATGGGGAGAAAGGACTGACGCGAATAAATGGCCTGTTTATTCTGTCAGTCGTTTTCTCCCTATTTCTTCCGACTTAAAGGTGAACAACGTGAAAAAAAATAATCTTATAAATGGCTTGTTTGCAACCTTATTGATTGCTAGCCCGCTAGCAGGTGCAGATCAGAAATACCCGGCAGCAGATTTCCAACCCCAAGTCGTTTTCCAAGATAGCGACTATATCGCCAAAAATAGCCCGGCCAAAGCAGCACCTGCGGCAAAAGTGGCCCAAGAATCGGCCAGTGATGAAGTGGATTCAAAATATCCGGCCGCTAACTTTAAGCCACAAGTCGTTTATAGCGACCCCAATTATAAACCTAGCGCGTCTTCCGCCAGCGTCGCCGTTCCAGCGGCAGCCAGTGAAGCAAGCGTGGCGATTGAGAACACTAGCGTTGCCGAAACCGCTAAGGCGGAATCACAATCAAACTACTTGATCGGTTTGATTGGCTTGGGTTTGGTCGGTGCATTTTTGTTTAAGAGCCAATTCAAATGCAGCGGTAAAAAAGCCGCCGCCCCTGTGGCGCCCACCGCCCCTGCGGCTAAAGGCGCTTTGACAGGCGTGGCCAGATACCTGAATAAAGTGTCAGGTACCGGCGTTTCCAGATACTTGGAAAAACAAGTCAAATCAACCGCCCATTCACCTTCTACAGGCGTTGCCAAATATATTGCCAAACAAGTTTCAGTTGCCAAGTCCACAGCGGCCGGTGCAGCGACAGGCGTTGAAAAATATATGCGTAACCGGGGATAATCGATGAACCAAAATTACTTGAGTGGATTTTTTTTCCCCGCAGTGGCTGGCCTGTTCTTTTTTATGAGAAAATCGGATGATGATAGGACGCATGAGGAAACTCATATCGCGCCCGCGCCGCCGGTTTATTCTATAGATGCAAGCGGTTTGACCGGTGTGGCTAGATATTTGGAAAGCCAAAGACGGGCTTTAGAGGTGAGTAAGGAAGAAGCGGAGTCACTCGAAGAGCAAAGAAACACTCAAGTGATTACGGGCGTTGCCAAATACTTGGAAAAGGCCAAGCAAACGCCCGTCAGTGGTGTCAGCCGCTATATGCTGAAAAAAGCATTGGCTGAGAAAAACGCCCCAAAACCCGCCCCTAAGCCCCAAGCGACAGGCGTTGCCAAATATTTGAGCAACCAAAAAGAAAAACCTGTTTTAAGTGGCGTGGCAAAGTATCTGAAAAACCAAGAAAGTTTGCCCAAAGCGACCAAGGTTGCCAAGTATATGGCCAAACAAGCCCTGGCCGCCAAACAGGCAAAACCAGTTATCGCCCATATTGAACTAACGGGTGTGGAAAAGTATCTGAAGCAACAGGAGAACTTGCCGCAATTGAGCAAGGTTGCCAAGTATATGAAAAAGCAGGCGTTGCTTGCTAAAATGGAAAAGCCGCCCGTGGCAAAGGCACCTGAATTGACAGGGGTTGCCAAATACCTGCAAAACCAGGACAGCTTGCCAAAAGTTAGCCGTGTAGCCAAATATATGGCAAGGCAAGCGTTGGCGAGCAAAAAAATTGAAATGCTTGAAACCAGCGTCGATAAGTACATGAGGACTCGCGCTTAAGTTTTGACGCTCCAGATGTGTGATGTGTGGACTAGACAAACAGCATCCTAAAGATGCTGTTTGTCGTTTGTGACGTTGTGATTTGTAAGGCATTAATGGCAAACGTTCTCCATCCGGCTATTTAACAAACTTACTATTATAAGAAGGCACTAATTATGGCAAAAAATTTACTTGAACAGCTTAAAGAAGTCACTGTTGTTGTAGCGGATACCGGAGACATCCAGGCGATTGAAAAGTTTACACCTAGGGATGCAACCACTAACCCTTCGTTGATTACTGCGGCCTCACAAATGCCACAGTATCAGGATATTGTTGACGGCACATTGAAAGGTGCAAGAGAATCTTTAGGTGCCGATGCGACCTCCGCGCAAGTGGTGTCATTGGCTTTTGACCGTTTGGCGGTTTCTTTCGGCCTGAAAATTCTGGAAATCATTCCTGGCCGTGTGTCCACCGAAGTTGACGCGCGTTTGTCTTTTGACACTGACGCGACCATTGCTAAAGGCCGTGAGCTGATCGCCCAATATGAAGCCGCCGGCATTTCCCGCGAACGCGTATTGATTAAAATCGCCGCTACTTGGGAAGGTATCCAAGCCGCCGCCGTTTTAGAAAAAGAAGGCATCCACTGCAACCTGACCTTGTTGTTTGGTTTGCACCAAGCGATTGCTTGCGCAGAGAACGGCATCACGCTGATTTCGCCTTTTGTGGGCCGTATCCTCGACTGGTACAAAAAAGACACGGGTCGCGATTCATACCCTGCGGCGGAAGATCCAGGCGTATTGTCCGTGACTGAAATCTATAACTATTATAAAAAATTCGGTTACAAAACTGAAGTTATGGGCGCGAGCTTCCGTAACATCGGTGAAATCACCGAATTGGCCGGTTCCGACCTGTTGACCATTGCCCCCTCCCTGTTGGCGGAACTGCAAGCGACTGAAGCTGATTTGCCACGCAAGTTAGATCCAGAGCACGCGGCGACCTTGACCATTGAAAAAATTGAAGTCACTAAAGACGTGTTTGATGCGATGCACGCAGAAAACCGTATGGCGACCGACAAGTTGGCGGAAGGCATCAACGGCTTTACTGTTGCCTTGGAGTCATTGGAAAAATTGTTGGCTGAACGTCTGGCCACATTGGAAGGCTAAAAGGTCAGATACTTAAAGCGCCCGCTTGGCTTGGGCCAGGCGGGCAGCTTAGGCTTCTTCGGCATTATTTATCAAAATTTAGGACTCTTACTTCAATGTCACAAAAAATTTTAGATGTCGTCAAACCGGGTGTGGTCACAGGTGATGACGTACAAAAAATCTTTGCAATTGCCAAAGAAAACAAATTTGCCCTGCCAGCGGTCAACGTTATCAGCACCGGCTCCATCAATGCCGTATTGGAAGCCGCCGCTAAAGTAAAATCTGCCGTTATCATCCAGTTCTCTAACGGTGGCGCACAATATGTCGCCGGTAAAGGCCTGAAATTGCCCGGCCAAAACGTGGCTATCTTGGGCGCCATTTCAGGTGCGCAACATGTGCATACGCTTGCGGAAGCTTACGGCGTGCCTGTTATCCTGCACACTGACCATGCCGCCAAGAGCCTGTTGCCTTGGATTGATGGTTTGCTTGACGCTGGCGAAAAACAGTTTGCCCAAACCGGCAAGCCATTGTTCAGTTCACACATGCTGGACTTGTCAGAAGAAAGCCTGGAAGAAAACATCGAAATTTGCGGCCATTATCTGGAGCGCATGTCCAAAATGGGCATGACTTTGGAAATTGAATTGGGCGTGACCGGCGGTGAAGAAGATGGTGTTGACAACAGCGGCATGGATCATTCCATGTTGTATACCCAACCGGAAGATGTCGCCTATGCTTATGAGCATTTGAGCAAAATCAGCGACCGTTTCACCATTGCCGCTTCATTTGGCAACGTCCACGGCGTATATTCGCCCGGCAACGTCAAGCTGACCCCGAAAATTTTGGACAACTCACAAAAGTATGTCTCCGAAAAATTTGGTGTTCCGGCCAACACCTTAAACTTCGTGTTCCACGGCGGTTCCGGTTCTTCTGCCGAAGAAATCAGCGAGTCCATCAGCTATGGCGTTATCAAGATGAACATTGATACCGACACCCAATGGGCGGCTTGGGATGGCATCAGACAGTATTACCTGAAAAATGAAGGCTATTTGCAAGGCCAAATCGGCAACCCAGAAGGCGCCGATAAGCCAAACAAAAAGTTTTATGACCCACGGGTTTGGCAACGTGCTGGCGAAGTCAGCATGATTACCCGTCTGGAACAAGCGTTCCAAGATTTGAACGCGGTCAATAGCTTGTAAGACCTCGCTTGCGAAAAAAGCCGATGCGCTTGCATCGGCTTTTTTTTGGCTAAAATTTAAGGCCGATGTTGTCTTTAATAGGTTTTCATCAAGCCGTCTAAGGTCAATGTGCAACTGGGGGCGAAAACCTGCATAAAAAAGACCACCTCTTCCTGTTCGGACTCGGCAATCCGTTGCGCCAAATGTTCGGCGGCGATTTCAAATTCTAAGTTGCCGGCCTTGAGTTCGGCTTGGCATTTCAGGTAAGCGGAAATTTTGTCCGCCGCCTTGATAATCTGGATATGCTCTTGTGGCATCTGATCGTGGCTAATCAGCTGCTTAAAATCGCCACGGATTTCCGGTGGCAGCAACTCCAATAGCTCAATTTCCGCCTGCCGTTCAATCTCCTTATAAGCGTTACGGATTTCTTCGGAATGGTATTTGATGGGAGTGGGCAAATCGCCGGTGATGACCTCGGTGATGTCATGGTAGAGGGCCGCCGTAGCGATGGCGTTGGCATCGACTTGACCATTAAAATAACGGTTTTTAATCAGCGCCAAGGTGTGGGCGATCACCGACACCTCCCAACTGTGTTCCATCACATTTTCTTCATGGGCATTGCGTTTTAGCCCCCAACGCTTAATCCAGCGTAAGCGGGTCAAATAAGCGTAAAAACTGCTGGTTACGGTATCTTTTTTCATAGCCGACAAAAGTGGTTACAACAAGTACCCATCATAAAGTGATTGTTCGGCGAATTAAAGCCATATCTGCTATTCTTGAGCCTGTAACCCTTTTTTTCTACCCTATATTAAATAACATGCTTATTCAGTGGTATCCCGGTCACATGCACAAGGCCAGTAAAGAAATCAAAGCCATGCTCCCAGAGATTGATTTGATTATTGAAATCCTTGATGCCCGCATCCCTTTCAGTAGCCAAAACCCGATGATAGCCAAACTGCGCGGCGATAAGCCCTGCATTAAAGTGCTCAATAAAAGCGACCTTGCCGACCCTGAGATGACCGAACAGTGGCAAAGCTATCTGGAGCGGGAACAGGGCGTGAAAACCTTGGCCGTGATGTCCAGCCAACCGGAAAAAATACGCCAGATCACTGCCCTGTGCCATAAGATGGTGACTAAAAGGGCAGGGGAGCAGACACACGTCCTGATTATGGGCATACCCAACGTCGGCAAATCCACCCTCATCAACGTCCTCGCCGGGCGCACCATTGCCAAGACCGGCAACGAACCCGCCATCACGAAAATGCTGCAACGCATCGATATAGGCAATGGCATTATCCTGTTAGATAGCCCAGGGATGCTG